>JBPBPY010000388.1:0-5627 GCA_050954505.1 Janthinobacterium lividum | reverse complement strand
GACGCGGCAAACAATTTTGTGTTCGACATGCACAACTACATGGACTCGGATTTTTCGGGCACTAGTGGTGTTTGCGCGGTTGGGTCAGGCGGCACGCTGGCGGATGCGACGGCCTGGGCACGTACTAATGGATTCAAGATCATCCTGGGCGAATTCGGATATTCGACTGACGCATCGTGCGCGACTGAAGGCCCGAACATGGTTGCGTACATGAAGAACAACGCAGATGTGTGGCTTGGCTGGACGTGGTGGGCTGCGAGCGGGTTTGGCGCCGATTATCCGTATTTCATCCAGCCAACCGACTACTCTGCCCCGGTTGATAACCCTAAGCTGGCCGCATTGATCGCTAATATTTGAGGACTCGCGCTATGTTTGAAATCTCGATTCGGTCTAATTTGAAAGAAATCCAGAAGAAGCTGTCCGATTTCGCGCACAAACAGGTGCCATTCGCTACCGCTACGGCGCTGACATCACTAGCCAAGCGGGTGAAAGAAGCTGAAGTCCTGAATCTAGAAAAAGTTTTGGACAGCCCGACGCCATTTACGCTACGGTCAATCGGAGCAAAGGGCGCCACCAAAAACAATCTTCAGGCTGAGGTTTATGTCAAAGATGTAGCTGCAGCATATCTACTGCCATTCGAATTCGGCGGCAAGCATAAGATGAATGGTCCGAAGATCATGAATCCCATGGACACCCGGCAAAACGCTTACGGCAACATTCCGAAGGGCACGTTTGCACGACTGATGGCGCGTAGTGATGTCTTCGTTGGAGTCATCAAATTTAAATCTGGGCGGTCCATCAACGGTGTTTGGCAACGGCCGAGGGTTGGCTTGCGCCGCGATGGGACACGCGGCACGAAGGGCTCGGTTCGCAATATAAAAGGACAGGTGAGCGGACTGAAGCTCTTGATTCGTCTTGATGACGAGAAGCCTGTGAAGCAGCACCTCGGGTATATGTCGTTAGCTCGCAAAGTGATTAATGCTAAGTTAAATAAAGAATTTGGAGTTGCTCTTGCTAAGGCAATGGCTACGGCCAAGTAGGCAGCGCCAGCCACCGTGACGCACCACAATGGTGCAATAGCATTGCTTTATGGAATTAAATGGGCGGCGGGTCCCTCCTAGGCCCTTCTGCAGCACGGGCGTTGCGAGGCTCGGGCAAAAACTAGCTAAAACTTTTTCAAATTTGGGTAACGGGTAACGCATGCCGATCGTCTCGCAAGCTGAATACGCACGCATCCGCGGGGTCAGCAAAAAGACCGTCACGCAGTGGAAGCAAGAGGGAAAACTGGTCATGGTTGACGGTAGCGTCGACGTCGATGCATCGGACGCCTACCTCAGTAAGTACCGGACTGCCGGGCTCAAAGGTAACGCTAAAGGTAACGATCAGGGTAACGGTTCAGGTACCTCGTTACCTGCGTTACCCAAGGCAAAAAAAGGGGAGAGCGCTGCCGCTGCTGCTGAGCGCATCCTCACCTTGCACGGAGCCGAAGAAACAATCGAGGAGGCCAGGCGCATCAAGGAAAATTACCTGGCGCTGTTGCACAAGCTGGAATATGACGAAAAGTCCGGAGCCGTGGTGCTGGCCAGCGAGGTGGCCGCAGCCGTCGGCACCGAGTATGCCAAGGTCCGCACCAGGTTGCTGGCGCTGCCGGCCGAGCAGGCGCCGCGGCTACATCGCTGCAAAACCGTGGCCGAGGTCCAGGACATGTTGCAGGAACTAATCACCGAGGCGCTTGAAGAGCTGACGCGCAATGGAGGCAACTGAACAGCAGTACTACAGCGGCCTCAAAGCGCTGAAGGCAGGCCTGGCCCTAGCGCGGCGCAAGAATCTGCAACCTCCCCCCAAGCTCAGCCTGAGCCAGTGGGCCGGGAAATACGCAGTGCTGTCAAAAGAGACCAGCGCGCAAACGGGCAAGTTCCGGGCATTCGCTTACCAGAATGGAATCATGGATGCCGTTACCGATCCGTCGGTGACGTTCGTGACGGTCAAAAAGTCAGCACGCGTCGGCTATACGAAGATCCTTGATCACGTGGTCGGCTACTACATGCACCAGGATCCATCACCGATCCTGATGGTGCAACCCCGAGTCGAGGATGCTGAGGATTACAGCAAGACCGAGATTGCACCCATGGTGCGCGATACGCCGGTCTTGCGTGCCCTTGGTGGTGACTCGAAAGCCAAAAACAGTAATCAGACCATCTTGAAGAAAACCTTCACAAATGGCTCTAGCCTGTCCTTGGTGGGCGCGAACAGCCCTGGCGGTTTCCGCCGGATTACCGCACGGGTCATCCTGTTCGATGAGGTCGATGGGTACCCTAGCGGCGGCGCCGGCGCTGAAGGTGACCAGATCGCACTGGGCACGAAGCGGGCGGAAACGTTCTGGAACCGGAAGATCGTGGTTGGCAGTACTCCCACCGTCAAAGGCGTCAGCCGCATCGACAGCAGCTGGGAAGAAAGCGACCAACGCCGGTACCACGTACCTTGCCCGCACTGCGGTGCGTTCCAGCCGCTCGAATGGGGCGGTGAAAAAACGCCGCATGGAATGAAGTGGGACAAAGACGAAAACGGCGTAGGCCTGCCGGAGACCGTCTATTACGTCTGCCGTGAAACCGGCTGCGTTATCCACGACATCGACAAGCAGGACATGGTCAACGCTGGTGTCTGGATCGCCGCCAAGCCATTTACCGGGCACGCAGGGTTCCACATCTGGGCCGGCTACAGCCTTTTTCCCAATGCTTCGTGGGTGAATTTGGTCACCGAGTGGTTGCGGGTCAAGGACGATCCCCTCAAGCGACAGACCTTCATCAACCTGGTGCTGGGCGAGTGCTACGAAGATCTGGGCGAGAAAGCCCTGAACGAGACGCGCCTAGCCGCGCGCTGCGAGACCTGGCCGGCCCAGGTGCCAGACGGCGTTGCGGTCGTCACGGTGGGCATCGATACCCAAGATGGTCGCCTCGAGCTCGAGGTTATTGGGTGGGGTCGAAACGAGGAAAGCTGGTCGATCGCCTACGAGGTGATCGAAGGCGATATGGAAACCCCGGAGCCGTGGGACCGTTTGGACAAGCTGTTGAAAAAGATCTGGTATCGCTCCGATGGACGTGGTTTCGAAGCCATGGCCGCGTGTATCGATTCAGGTGGCCACCACACGCAGAAAGTCTACGACTTCGCAAAGGCGCGCCTCGGCCGCCGCGTTTGGGCAATCAAGGGCGAGTCAGCAATTGGCGGGAAACGGTCTCCAGTTTGGCCGACGAAAAAAGTTAATAAGCGGTCCAAATCAAGTTTCAAACCGATCATCCTCGGCGTGAACGCGGCCAAAGATTCTATTCGCGGTCGACTTCATATCGAAGAGCACGGACCGGGTTTTATGCACTTTCCTGCAGATCGGGACATCAGCTATTTCGCCCAGCTCACTGCCGAGCGATCAGTGCGGAAAACGTCAGGCGGTCACCACTATCGAGTCTGGGAACTGCCGGCCGGCCGCGCCAACGAAGCATTGGATTGCCGGGTTTACGGCTATGCCGCGCTGTGCGGCCTCCTGCACATCGGACTGAAATTGAACAAACGCGCCGATGAAGTTCTCGAGCGGCTTGAAGGCGAGGCGCCGCCGATCGAATCAGAGCTCGACGAGGTGCCGTCGACGGTGCCGGCGGCTGCTGCCACACCAAAGGTCGCGCAAGCGGTTAAAAAATCACTCGCCTCAAGATTGGCGTAAGGAAACAGACATGGAAAAAATTACGAAAATTGGCGCCGTGACTGTGACGCACAACGACAACTTCAGCGGCGAGGTTGAGCTCGAGCGCGGCGGCCTGGCGGTCAAGGTCCCATTCGAAGTGCTGCAAAAAATTGTCGCAGAAAAAGTGCGGTTTCAGATGATCGAACAAATCGAGAGCCTGAAACCCCATGAAATCCTGGCTTTGGCCGCTTCTAAGAAATAAGCCATGTCCAACTATGATCCTCTGAACAGCCCGCTCCAAGTCATTCCGCGCGATATCGTGGCGCAATGGCTTGTCGTTGCAGTGACCGCTGAGCAGGAACTGGTCACCGGCACCAAGGTTGTCACAGCGGCATATTCCCAGGGCGACGGCTCACGCACTGTGTCGTACAGCGCTGCCGACCTAAAACAGCTGCGCGCGCGCATTGCGGAATTGTCCGCCTTCCTCGGAATCGGCAGGCCTGGCCGGCACGGGCCAATGCGGGTGATGTTCTGATGTCAGTCATCCTGGATTCAAGCGGTCGACCGATGGCGCCGGCGGCACCGTCAAACCGGCGCGCCTCCGGCTCGCTGAACGGTTCGGCGCCCAGCGCATTCCCGTACGAGGCCTCTAGCTGGCAGACGCAGGAGATGGGTGACTGGCTGCCGGCAATCCGTTCGCCAGATGCAGAGATCAACCAATTTCGCGATCGAATGGTGGCGCGGTCGCGCGACCTGGTGCGTAATGACGGTTGGGCTGCCGGTGGCATCACCCGCATCCTGGATAACACTGTTGGCGCGGCATTTCGCCTTTCTGCGAACCCGGACTATCGCGCATTGGCTGCACTCACAGGCAACAAGGCCTTCGACGCCGGGTGGGCTGAAGAGTTTCGCCGTACTGCCGAGGCCCTATGGCGCGGTTATGCGGAAGACATTGGTCGATATAACGACGTGTCGCGCCAGCTCACCGTGGCGCAGCAAATACGTCTTGCTTTCAGGCACAAGCTGGTGGATGGAGACTCGCTGGCCGTGGCCTATTGGCTGCCTGAGCGCGTAGGGTATGGGCGCGCAAGGTATTCCACATCGTTTCTAATCGTTGATCCAGACCGGTTGTCGAATCCCTATCAGATGATGGACACCAAGCACCTTCGAGGAGGTGTTGAGATCGATGATCACGGCGTGGCGCTGGCCTATCACATCCGGAAGGCAGAGCAGAACGACTGGTACAACATGATGGAGGCGAACACCTGGGAGCGGGTGGATCGCGAGGACGAAGATGGCTGGCAGCGCGTGATCCACGATTTCGAGCGTGATCGAGCCGGCCAGAACCGCGGCACCGGCATTTTCACACCGGTTCTCGCTCGATTCAAAATGCTGGCCAGGTATTACGGCATTGAGCTGCAGGCGGCTACCATCGCGGCAACGTTTGGCACCTATGTGACCAGTCCCTACGATCCGGCGCTTGTTCAGGACGCCCTCGACGGCGGCCCGGATGGCCAGGCCAACGAATTGAATGCGTACCAGGAACTGCGAACCGATTGGGCTAGAGAACGGCCGGCGATGCTCAATGGCGCGCGTATCCCAACATTGGCGCCCGGCGAATCTATCGAGTCGGTTGCTGCAGCGCATCCGCACAGCGGATTTAGTGAGTTTTCGCACGAAATGCTGCGGACTTTTGCTGCAGCAGCCGGCATTTCTGCAGAGCAGATGACGCAGGACTGGTCGAAAACCAATTACAGCAGCGCTCGCGCCGCGCTGCTGGACAGCTGGAAAACGCTGATGCGCCGCACGACAGAGTTCAAGATCGGCACGGCAACCCCGATGTACGCAAGCTGGCTCCATGAAGCCATGGATTTAGGCGAACTGCCGCTGCCGCGCAATGCACCTTCGTTTCTCGAGGCGCGCACGGCCTATTCGAAATGCGACTGGCTTGGCG
>JBPBPY010000345.1:0-5649 GCA_050954505.1 Janthinobacterium lividum | reverse complement strand
ACGCCGAGGGCGCCACCGAAGACCGACAGGACCGTCAGGTCGATGCCGACCAGCGACAAACTGATCAAGACGGCCGCAGCGATCAGGGTTACGCGGACCATGCGCGAGAGCACCACCCGCAGCGACGAATGCAGCGAAGCCAGATGCATGACACGCTCGTCAAGCAATGCCCCCAGCCACATTGCTAAAACCAGCGTGGCGCCAACCGAAACCAGGGCTTGCAGGATGGTCAGCAGCGAAACATCGTATCGGCCCACATCGATGTGGATTGCATCCACATGGGCCAGCAATGCCGGACCCAGTCCGGTGATGTAAATCGCCACACCGGCCCATACCAGCAGCGCGATCAGTTTTTCAAACACGCCAAGCAGGTTGTTGACGGTGCCGGCCTGGGCAAAGACCCGGCGCAGGAAATAAAACACCAGTCTGATCAGGGCCCATGATGCAGCCAACGGCAGTGCCAGGCGCAGCAGATTAACCGGCATCCACTGTGACAGCAGCGCGCGTGCCAGCATCAGGAACAACCAGGCCAGCAGTGGAAACACCACGCGGGAAAACCCTTCGACGTTCAATGCCGTACCGGATAGCCGCGCGGCACGCTGTGCCAGCCGATCCAGTATCACGCGGGCAAGCAGCCACGCGGACAGGAAACATAGTCCGAGCAGGGCAATCTGCCAGATGACAGGAGAGCGATGCAGGTCTGCCCAGGCTTGCGGCCACAAGGTGGCGCCCTGGAGCGCAGAGGCTTGGAGCGGGTTTTCGAGCGGACGTGCCAGCATGGTGGAAAAGCCTGTTGTGTCGATGGCGAAAAATGGCATGTGTAAAAAAATGGAACTTCCCTTCCACGACCTGCACTCACTGCATGAAAACGTGGCAAGTAAAACAACTTAACTGCATTGGCTTGCCGGAAGCAGTATCCAGGTCTCGCGCGCCGGTAGGGAGCTGAATTGAGAAAAATTTCCATATTACCGGGCAAACCGCTTCCCATGTCGACCACCGCTCCTCCGCTTGCTGCCCAGCAATCCGAGGCCGGACCCGACCGCCCTGCCCGCATGGCGCGCCTGCAGACCAGAGCGGCCCGACCCGCCGACAGCGCTGGCGGCATGAAGCGTTCACCCGCATCGACCTTGAGCAAGATCCAGGGGCGGCTGGTTTTGCAACAGCGTCCAAATGGCCCGACGGTACAGACTACCCTGGTGGACTTGATTGCATTGAGTGACGAACCGACCTTGTGCAGCCAGTCCGGCCTGCTGGGTGTCACCAGTTCCGATGCCGACGGCGCAACCCACATTACCATTCATACCGATGACCTGCTGCGCAGTTCGCTGCATGAGCAGGAATTGCGTGATCTGGAAAACATGATCGCCTTGCCATCGACCTCGCTTGCCGACAAGTCCGATATCCTCAAGGAAATCCTCGCCCACATGCCCCAGCGCAAGCCCAGCCCCGGCGGCAAGCACCTGCAAGCGTCGATCACCCGCAGCCTGGCCGATATGGCGCCGCTAGGCAATCCACGCAGTTTCATGCGCCTGCTGCGTGAAATCAAGGCCATATGGCGCTTCGAGGACATTCTCAAAACCTATCAACCTGCAGTTGGCACCGAAGCCCATGCGCTGCTGACCGGCGCCGTGACCTGTTTCGCCCAAACGCCGCAGGTAAGCGATGATGACGATGTCTTCCACACCCTGCTCGCCAACATCGAAGCCGATCTCGAGCGCTCCTGCGCGCAAAATACCCGTTTCAAGTTGCGCGCCATTTGCGTCGCCACGCTTGACACCTACCGCCCGCCAGCCGGTTCACCAGCGTATGAAAAGCTCGCTACCGCGATTGCATTTCTCGACAACAGCGGTACGGTCTTCGATGCCGAGAGTTTGCGCAGCCTGGTGCGCGGTGTGTGTTTCGACCTGCAGCTGGACGCCCAGCGCAGCATGCCGGCCTGGTACAGACCCGAAGAAGACCGCCTGTTCATGCCGACCCGGTCAATGAAGACCTGGATCGTTGCATTGGAAAAAACGCGTTCGAGCAGCGCCAATGCCAGCGCCCGGCAACAATGCCGTGCCTTGCTGGTGCAGGCCAAGCAGCGCTGGCTGCGGCACGCGCTGCGCTTTGACGAGATGCGTGATTTTTTCGCCCGTATGCAAGCTGCCACGGCTGCGCAAGGCTTCGATGACCTTCAGATGCTGGCGGCACGGCTGCTGCAAAAAACCCCAGGCGCGCAGCACGATGACTTCGATGTCGACAAGGACGCGCTGAGCCTGAAGACCCGCCTGCACGACAATGTGGACTACCGCGTGTTCGAATCTGCACTCTGCGCCTACCTGATCGACCATCCAAGTCCGGGGATGATGCGTTCCATGGAAAAGCTCGGCGCCGCCTTGGCCGATTTTGTGGTTCCGCTCGACCGCCCGCTGCGTGCCGGTGATGAAGAACATATCAGCACGGTGCGGCACAGTTCGCGTTCGGCCCAGCATGCCTGGCTGGCGCAGATACCGGCGTACCGCAATTTCCTGCTGGCCAAGGATCCCCTGTCCCAGGCCAAGCTGCTGCGCCGCTTTTTCAGCATGCCGAAAACCACTGGTCTGGAATGCATCGCCATCCCGTATATTGCCACCATCGCCGTCAATGCCGCCCCGGCCGGCAAGGAAACAGCGTGGAACCGTAAAGCACTCGATTCGTACGGCAGCAACCTGGAATGGCGCCGGATTCGCGTCAGCAACCGGGAGGCGATTGCGCAGTATCTGGATGACAGCGCCGAGCTGGCGCGGGAACAGGGAGAAATCGACCGGCCTGCGCTGGCGCGCCTGAAACTGCGCAATGACGATGTGCGCAGGCTGGCAAAGAAGGTCGCGCCACGCTCCCCGGGCTGGGGCATTGGCATGCTGCATCAGCTCCCCAACAAATTTCGCCCGCCATGGATGAAGGCCATCATGCGGCCTTCGCTCGATTTCAAGCCGGAGTTTGCAATGCCGCAGGAACAGCCAGGAATCTTCAATGAAAAACTGCCGAAACATGTACAGACCGCGCTGGCAACTGGAAATCCTTACGTTGCCGACCTCTCCGGTATCGCCCATCGCATGATGAACATGGTCAATGCCTACAACCAGGCCGGCCACAGGATTGCGGCGCGCGATGTCCTGATCACCACGGCAGTGATGCTCACCGCACTGGGCACCCACAGCCTGCATGAATCGTTTGCGATGGCCTACCGGCTGGAAGCCGACGGCGAGCTCGACCTGGGACTTGAGCTCGATGGCGGCCGCAAGGCGCCGGCCGACGACTTCGTCACCGACCTGACCTGGTTGCTGCAGGGGGAAGATGCGGCCCATTTCTCGAGCGCGTGCGAGGCGGGATTCATGGCCATGAGCGAACCGGTCATTGCGGCCTGATCCTGCAGCCAGGTCGCCCAGGACCGGCTTCGATGCGCCCGCGCCGGGTCAGGCCAAGGCTCGGTTAACTGCCGCTGATCTGCTGCATTGGCGGAATTATTTCCGGCGTTCGAAGACGGCAGCGAAAAATCCATCGGTCTGGTGCTTGTGTGGCAGCAGTTTCAAATAGTCCTGCATTTCCAGCTCGATTTTTTGCTCGGCCAGGACCTGATTCATTGGCAACAGCGTGAAATCGTCGTGCGTGGCGAGGAATTGCGCCGCGATGGCTTCGTTTTCTTCATCGAGGATGCTGCAGGTCGCATACACCAGCCGTCCACCCGGTTTAAGCAGGCGGGCCGCGCCATTGAGGATCGAAATCTGCTTGGCATTGAGCTCGCCGATGCCTTCCGGCGTCTGGCGCCACTTCACATCCGGATTGCGGCGCAGCGTACCGAGACCGCTGCAAGGTGCATCGACCAGCACACGATCGATCTTGCCGGCCAGGCGCTTGATCTTGGCATCGTTTTCATGGGCAATGAGAACCGGATGGACGTTGGACAGGCCGCTGCGCGCCAGCCGCGGCTTGAGCTTGGCCAGCCGCTTGTCGGAAATGTCGAATGCATACAAGCGGCCAGTATTGCGCATGGTCGCGCCCAGTGCCAGCGTCTTGCCGCCGGCGCCGGCACAGAAATCGACCACCATCTCGCCACGCTTGGCACCGACTACCTGGGCCAGCAACTGGCTGCCTTCATCCTGGACTTCAATGGCGCCGCTTTTGAACAAGGGCAGGTTTTGCAGCGTCGGTTTTTTCAGCACCCGCAGCGCCAGCGGTGCATACGGTGTTGCTTCGCACAGCACCGGCGCTGCCGCCAGTTCGGCAATCACTTCTTCCCGGTTGGCCTTGATGGAATTGACGCGCAAATCCAGCGGCGCCGGGGTATTGAGCGCATTTGCCAGCGCCAGGGTCTGCTCTTCTCCATCACGCGCCACCAGCTTGTCATACAACCAGGCTGGCAAATTGGCGCGCATCGAACCCTGCAGCACGCTGCGGTCGATCTGCATGACATGGTTGAGCCATTCGGTTTCAAGTTCCGTCAGGCCACCGAGTGCATCCACACCAACGGCGTCGGCCAGGCCCAGCAAGGTCATGCGGCGCATGCTGGCGCCAGCGCCGGACTCGGCAAAGCTGGTGTAGACCGACTTGTTGCGCAACAAGCCATACACCGCTTCGGCAATCACGCCGCGTTCGCGCGAACCAAGCCGAGGATGTTCGCGAAAGTAGCGCGACAAGGTGCCATCGGCGGGACCGGTAAAACGCAGGATCTCGCGCAGCACTTCTTCGGTATGGTGAATGATCGCGGGTGGCAATCTCATGATGGATCTTTCAGAAAATAAAATGGGGTAAGGTGGGCGTCCGGTCCTGGCAGAAGTTACCCGCGCCAGGGCGGGTGTGCTTCATGCGCTGCGGATTACCCTGGCGTCGACGATGGACAGGCGGTCTTCGACAAACCAGCGCACGGCGCGTGGATAGATCAGGTGCTCCTGCGCCAGCACGCGCGCGCCCAGTGCGGTTTCGTCGTCGTCGGCCAACACCGGTACGGCGGTCTGCTCGACGATCGGACCGTGATCAAGATCCGCCGTCACAAAATGCACCGTCGCGCCATGTACCTTGACGCCAGCCGAGAGCGCCTGGGCATGGGTATGAAGACCCGGAAAACTTGGCAGCAGCGACGGATGGATGTTGAGGATGCGGCCAGCGTAATGAGCCACGAAGCCGGGGGTGAGAATGCGCAGGAATCCGGCCAGCACCACCAGGTCCGGTGTGTAGCCATCGATGGCCTGCTGCAGAGCCAGGTCGAAAGCCTCGCGGCTGGCATGGACTCGATTGGCCACCACCTCGGTGGCAATGCCATGGTCGCGAGCAAAACCCAATCCACTGGCATCGGCGCGGTTGCTGATGACGGCAACCACCTGGGCCGGCCATTGCTCAGCCGCACAAGCGCGCACGATGGCTTCCATGTTGCTGCCACGGCCCGAAATCAAAATGACAATACGTTTCATGGCGCGCATTGTACCGCAGTGCGGCAACGGCCAGCACGGCGTCCCCGTCTACTGAAAGGAATAAAACACCCGGAACGCCACTTTCTTGTCAGCCCAAAAATCGGCCGCATCGCGGAATACATCGAGCAGGGTTTCGCGCGCTTCCTTGTCAAATTTCTGGGTGTTGGGCAGCTGTTCGATGACCACCAGGAAACCGGGCTGCTGGCCCGCTTTATATACCAGA
>JBPBPY010000322.1:0-5651 GCA_050954505.1 Janthinobacterium lividum | reverse complement strand
CGACGAATTGCACGATGGTCAGGATCAGGAACACCACCAGGCCAACCACCAGATTACCGCCGACGACAAAGTTGCCGAACGTAAAAATGATATGGCCGGCATCGCCATGCAGGAGAATCAGCCGCGTGGTAGCGATGCCGATGGCCAGGCGAAACAGTGTCGTGATCAGCAACACCGAGGGAAAGGCGGAGAACGCCAGCGGATTGGGCAGATACATTGCCACCATCAGCAGGATTGCCGACAAACCCATGTTGAATGCAATCAAGGCATCGATGAGCCAGGTCGGCAATGGCAGGATCATCATGAAGATGATGCAGACGATCATCGTTGCCAGCACCAGGTCATTGCGCTTGACAATGGCCTGGATGATTGTTTGCATGCGTTGCAGGATGGCTTGCATGTCAGAGCCCTTCCGTTATTGCAACGCTGGTGCGCAATGCAACGAATCGATGCATGGCCATGGCCGCTTCTTCGCCGCGCCCGAGTCGGGCCAGAGCCTGGCCGCGCAGCAGTTCGGTCAAGGCATTGAAGTCGCCATCGAATGCCAGCTGATCAAGCAGCGCCAGCGCTTCGTCTGCCTGGCCATCGCGCAGCAGCGAACAGGCCAGCGATCGGGTGATGGCTGCATCATGCGGCTCCAGCAGGTGGATGGCCTGGAACAGCACCGCAGCCGGTCCGGCCTTGCCATGCTGCAAATAGACATACGCCAGCAGCCGCAGCAAGTCGACCTGTTCGCCATCGAGCGACATCGGCACGGCGGAATCGAGCGTCATGCTTTCACCACCACATTGGTGTACATGTGCAGCAGTTCACGCATGGCAGCCTGGTCGGCCAGCAAGCTGGATGCGCGCCCGAAGGTACGTGCACCACGCGGGCACAATTCGGCGGCATGGCGCAAGCCGGCCATCATGCCGCGAAGAACCTGGGCGAAATGCACCGGTGAGAGGATTTCTCCAGATACCAGCCGCGGCCGCAGTGCAGCCAGCGCCCAGGCATCGAGCGTCTGTGCGGCCAGCAACAATTCCAGCTGCGGACGCGGATCGTCTTCGGCCGGGCGCAGATTGGCCGGCTGCGGCAACTCGACCATCGGCAGCTGGTTACGCAGTACGCGATCAATGCCGTGACTGAAACTGGAAAGCTCGGGTCGAATCGGATTCATGCCTGCTCGCGGTGAACGTCAAAAATTAGGTTCGGCAATCGTCACGGACACACTCCCTCCCAGCATGCGTCGACGGTCGTTGTCGTAAATGAACCACCAGCGCGATGTCTGCACAAGGAAATGTGCTGCCGGTTAATAAGTAACGGATACGGTCAGCTTGTTCCCGGTTTATTCCATCACCAAGACAAAAATGTACTTCAAGATATTTTTTTGCAGCGATTGATTTGATGAACGGATTTTCCTGGCGCCGGAAATCGCCACGCTGGCCGCGATGCCATTTCGCATTCGTTCAACCGAGCAAAGCGAGCCTAAAATCGTTTTGATACCAATACCCCGGAACTTTGACATACCAATTGTTACTCACTACTAACACGCGTCATGCACCGGTGAAATCAAGGAGAAATCGTTGCAGCAGTTGCAGCGTTCCATTCAACTGTTCAGCGAGCAATGCAGGTCCGAAGTAGTGAAACCCATTTTTTTGGAACCCATTTTTCAGCCGTTTTTTTTCCAGAGGAAAAGAGCCATGCCTGGTAACTCAAGTATTAACGACAACAATGCGAATATCGCTGCAGGAAAGGCAATGATGGGGGTGTGGCTGTCGCAGACCAATACCAACAACCCTATCAACGATTACTCCGTCGTGATGGCCGACCTGAACCTGAAGCTGGGCAGCTTTCTCGATGTGCAAAAAAACTATGTCAAGGCCACCAGTGAAAAGCTCAACGCCAACAACAAGCTGAGCCGGGACATTCTCGACTTCCGCGCCGAGGCCGGCGCTGCCGATCGGAAGCTGGGCCAGCGCAACCAGGATGTGGTGGGAACCGATGCCAGTCCGGGAAAGGACGACGCGCAAGTGCTGGCACGCGCCAACGACTTCATCGATCGTCTGCATGCCGTTGGCATTGCGCTCGATGTGCGTCCGCCCGACAGCATGGGCAAGGAAGTTAAATGGACCCGCATCGATGAACTCAAGGCGATTCCCAAGACCACCTCCGATGACTGGGGACAAAAAATTCCAGAACAACGTCGATTACATCAACAACACGACGCAGGATCAGTCCGTCAATCTGCAAAGCCTTATTGGCTTCATCAACAAGGCGGTGGAACTGTCGTCCGGTGGAATAAAGCGCAATGCGGATGCCCAGATGGCAATCACCCGCAACATGGTCAAAGGAGGCTAGGCAACGCAAGCACAGCGGCAGCAGTGGCAGCAGCGGCGGCGGCAGCAGTGGCAGCAGCGGCGGCGGCGGCATTGCAGAGTTGATGAGCAGCGATGATTTGCCGAACCGAATTCGCTGTGCCGGCGTTGACCTTGCTGATTTTTTCTGAATTTTCGCTGCGCCGACTGTCACTGCCGCTTTCGCCATACCAGCCAACCGTTTGATGCTAAACCATTTTGGGAAGATGACCATGAGTTCCATCGACAGCCAGGCGCGGGCCACCACGGGCTTGCCGCCGGAGCAGGCCTTGCAGCTGGCCACGCAATTGCATGAGTATCTTTTTTCCGGCGGCACCTTGAGTGAAATGCTCGACTTGTCGAGCGAGGGAATGGAGGCCTTGTATGCCCATGGTCATCAGCTTTACAGCCAGGGCCGCTACTTCGATGCCCTGCAAGCGTTTTCCTTCCTGCTCATGCACAACCAGTATGAACGGCGCTACTACATGGGCTTTGCCGCCTGCCTGCAAATGCGCCAGCAACCGGAAGATGCACTCAAATACTACAGCATGGCATCGCTGCTGGACTTGAGCGACCCGCACCCCATTTTTCACTCGGCCCAGTGCATGCTCACGCTCGCACGCGTGGCGCCGGCCCGCACGGCGCTCGAACTGGTCTGCAAGCTTTGCGCCGGACAGCCACAGCACGCGGCGCTGGGTCAACGCGCCGGCGCCATGTGCCAATTGCTGGCGCAGGCAAATGACTCTTCGGACAACAAGGAACAACATCATGCCTGACCTCGATATCGCCAGCGACCCCGGTTGGCAAACACCGCTCAACTGGCAATCCACCGCACCGAAGGACATGCCGGCCAGCGACACCGGCAACGACATCAGCCAGCTGGGCAAGCTCGACCTCGATGCAATGCTGACTGTCTTGGCAAAAAGCGCCAGCAGCGGAATGAAAATCGGCCCGCAAGGCAGCAAATCCGGCAGCATGGCATTCGATCCGCCAATGCTGGACGCACCGGCAGATTTCACGCCGGAACAACAGGAAGCCATGGTCAACGCACTCATCAGTGCCGCCTCGAAGGAAGTCATCGATATCAGCGGCAAGATCATCACCATGAACAACAAGCAGCGCCAGGAATACAACAGGCAGATCGAAGAGGCCACCAAGACCGCCAGGGATCAGCAGGCCAGGGCCGAGGAATTGGCTGGCAAACGCAGCGTGGCCGATTGGATCAAGTCAATCGGCATGCTTGTGGTTGCGGCAACGTTTACCGTTCTGGCCGCCGTCGGTACCGGTGGACTGGCCGTTGCGGGGGCCGCCATTACGTTTGGCATGGCCGTGGCCGAATTTGTCAACACCTGCATCAAGCATGCGCCGGCGCCAACCAATCCCGACGGCAGTGAAAAACAGCGCATCGACTTTTCCATCGGCGGTTTGATGGCGGTCATTGTCGAGCAGGTTGCCAAGGACAATCCCGGCTTTTACAAGTCCGAAGATGAAAAAAAGGAAGCAATCAAGAACTGGACCATCGGGGTGACCGTGGCCCTGACCTTGACTGCGGTGGCAATGGGTTTCGGTGCCACCGGTCTGGCAATGAAAGGCGCGGCCGAAGGGGCAACCACCGCTGCCAATGCAGCAGTCAAGGTGCAGACAGCCAGCGCAACGGCACACCTGATGGGAACCAAGCTGCAAGTCGGTGCCAAGGTAACCGCCGGCCTGTCCGAAATTGCCGCCGGCTCGGCAGCCGTTGTCGAAGGCATGGCGCAGCGGGACATGGCGGTTGTCAATGAAGAGGTCGAGCTCGCACGCGCGCAACGCGTGTACCTGACAACGCTGCTGACAGGCTTGAACATGAATACCCAGGTTTTCTTTGAAGCATTCAAGCAGGCAGTCCAGACGCGTGACCGATGCATTCGCGATACCTCCGACAGCATTGCCCGCGCTGACCGTACCTGGCAGGCGGTGTTGCGCAACTATAGCTAGGCGTGCGCGCAATGGACCACGGCAAACGCCGCAAGTGAGTCAGGTTTGGGCCTTCCCGAACCTGGAGTGATTTTTTGGATGCGCACCCCAGGATGAACCAGGTGCGCCCCCCTTGCTGCGACAGCATGCCTGTTGTATTGGCTCCTGGGTGCAGACAGGACCGCATGAGGTGATGCACAGCAGCGAAATCAGGTATCCCCGGCAAAGACACCGAAACCAAGCGTCGATTTTTTACCACTGAAAAAGGACAACACCATGTCAGACAAGATCAACGATCAAATTTCCATTCCCAGGCCAACCACGCCTGGCCAAGGCGATATTGGCAACGCCGCCAATGCCAAGCAGGCCGCGCAACTGCGCGCCCGATCAACTGGTCCCAGCGATGAGGTCACCAGCGCATTGAACAAGGATGCATTGACGGTGGTGCGTAGCCAGGGATATGACGAAATGATTGAGCAACTTGTCGGCATTGCAAAAAAATACAACCTGATCAGCACGCCGGCCAATTTTGCCAACATCAGTGCGGAAGACCAGGAATTCATCGATGCCTTCGACTCGGTCGTCGCTGGTGCAGTGGAAAACAGCCGAATGGATATCAATGCCTTGTACAGGGACATGCGGAATTCGAATTACGACCAGTATTCAACCAACAGGTTGACGCGTAACAGCCTGCGTCAATTTACCTTGAAATTTGGCGAAATCGAACTCAATAAACAGCAGGAAGGCGCCGGTTCGCGCAAGCTTGCAGACATGACTTCCGGCGCGACCGGCGCGGCAGCCGGTTTTTTCCAGATTTTCTGCGGCGTGGTTTCCGTCGGCGTCGCTGCCTATCAGGCAACGAAGTTGCCAAAGCTCAATGAAGAAATCAAGGGTCTGACCAACGACATCAAGACAGAGACCGGAAAGATGGAAGCAGCACAGAAAGGGATTCAACAGCAACAGGTCAACATCGACCGTGCAAAAACCGACCTGGAGCGTACAGCGGCGGAAGGTTTGAAAAAACAGTTCCAGGACGTGGTACAGACTGCGACCAACAAAGTCACTCCCATGCAGGCTTATCTGGGCACGCGCACCGCCAAGCTCACCCAGATCGACGCCTACCTCAAGGTGGTCGGCGGTATCGAGCAGATCAGTGGTGGTGTAGGCGGCTTGGTACAGGGTCTGGGCA
This sequence comes from Janthinobacterium lividum, assembly GCA_050954505.1. Taxonomy (GTDB): domain Bacteria; phylum Pseudomonadota; class Gammaproteobacteria; order Burkholderiales; family Burkholderiaceae_D; genus JAQGMO01. Next base: position 173 of record JBPBPY010000322.1, on the reverse strand, counting down.
GAGTGGCCTCGGCAACCGATTCATTCAATGCAACGTTAAGCGACATTGAAGCAAAACGCAACACCATCAACCGTGAAATTTCCGAAAGCGATGTGAATTTTTACAACGAAACTGCCAACCGCGTCAGTGAAGTGTTTACGTCGATGCGCGCGGCCGGCAAGGAAAATCTCATG
>JBPBPY010000252.1:0-5658 GCA_050954505.1 Janthinobacterium lividum | reverse complement strand
GCAATCCGCGTTCGGTGATCTTCCAACTTGAAGGGCTGTTGAAATTCCTGCGCCGGCTGTCGATGACCTACGGCCCCTGCGGCGCCGAAATTGTCGAACTGCTGATCGCGCAACTCCGCGCGCTCAAGCCGGCGCAGGATCTGCGCCATGGCAGCAAGACATTGGAGAAATTGCTGGGCGACCTGCGCAGCGCCAGCAACATCATTTCCGAACAACTTGGGCAGCGGTTTTTCAGTTATACCGGCGAAGTCAGCCGCAGGACGTTTGCCGCATGAACGACGATCTCACAACCCTTGGCGAGACGGCTGCGCGCAGCCAGATGGAACGCCGTCGCACGTTCTACGATGTGGTGCATGAAACGCGCCACCTGTATCAGCGCACGGTGACGCTGTCACAGCAATCGCTGCACATGTCACCGCGTTCGTTTGAATTCCAGGATGTGCTGTCGCACCAGATCGATGTCGAGCCGGTGCCGCAGGACTGGTCGGTACGCAACGATTATTTCGGCAACGCCACGCGCGGCATGACACTGGCCACCCCGCATCGCGAATTGGTGGTGCGCGCCAGTTCCACCGTGGCATTGCATGCGCGCCTGGACGAGCAGGGCATTGCCGGTTCCATGCCGTGGGAAAGCATGCGCGAAAGTTTGCTGGTTTCGGCCGGCGCTGCGTCGCTGGAGCCGTTCGGGTATCTCTACGAATCGCCCCATGTCAGCAAGAGCGCGGAATTGGCGACCTATGCGCTGCAGAGTTTTACCCCCGGGCGTCCCATCCTTGAAGCCGCCCACGATCTGACCGAGCGCATCTACCGTGACTTCGAATTCGACAGCGAAGCCACGACGATTTCCACGCCGCTGGAAGAAGTCTTGCGTGGCCGCCGCGGCGTGTGCCAGGATTTCGCCCACCTGATGATCGGCTGCCTGCGCACATTGGGCCTGGCGTGCCGCTACATGAGTGGCTACATCCTGACCATGCCGCCGCCGGGCAAGCCACGCCTGGTTGGCGCGGATGCTTCGCACGCCTGGGTGGCGGTGTACTGCACCGGTTACGGCTGGATCGACTTCGACCCCACCAACCGGCGCCTGGTGGCAAATGAACACATCACCCTTGGCTGGGGACGTGATTTTTCCGATGTCACGCCGATGCGCGGCATGGTGCTGGGTGGCGGTGCACAGGAACTTGAAGTCAGCGTGACGGTCACACCGATACCACGTTGACCGATCGCAATCGATGCGCGGTCATGCATGATACTGTAGTGGTACCGAACACATCAGAAAGCATGCCATGCACCGAGCACCGATTCCCGACCTTGACCATGATTCAGCCAGCCCGCTGGAGCACGATGACGGTGATGCGGGCAGCGCCGGTTTTCCGGCTGAACACGACAATCCACTGCCCGATCACAATCCGAGCTGAACCGATAAAGGACATCATCATGGCCGCTGTAACCTATACCAAAGCCGACTGGAAAGCCGAAGCCGACATCGAGCGCCTGGCCGATGGCAAATTCCAGGGCGTGGTGTTGCGCACCTCGCTTTCCGATCCGTCCTACGACGCCATGCCGCAGCGCGTCAGTGTCGTCTCCGATACGCCCGAGGAAGCACTAGAGGAAGCACAGGCACTGGCGCACAAAATTCTGGCAGCCTTGCCACCGGTGACCTGACCGAGCTGACCACCGTCAGCCCTGGCGCAGGGCAAGCGCTGCCTTGGCCAGCAATGCAGCAATTCCCTCGATGATTTCCTGGTCATGGTCGTCCAGCAAGGCATAGTCGGCCAGCAGCTTGACGGTTTCGGGGCGCAGGCTGGAGTAGGGGTTTTCCTGATCTTGCTCCGGTCCTTCTTCATTGCCGTCGTAGCGCAGCCACAGCGGCGATACCTGCAGCCATTTGGCCAGGGCGATGATTTTTTCCTGGGTTGGAATTGACTCACCCATCAGCCATTTTCTTGCTGCATGGGAAGTAACTGCCTTGCCACCATAGCGGGCATTGAATTCACGCACCAGCAGCATGGGACTGTTGATCCTGTACCCATGCGCACGCATGGCTCCCTTCAAGCGCAGACTGAACTGCTCCTGCTCCGAAATTTTCTTCATCATTCGATCGCACTGATTTCAAAAGAATGTTTTGGGGATTTTTTTGTTTGATTCCTGTGATTTGCTTAACCAAATCATTTTAAATTTAAATCGGCACGGTGTGGGTGAACTTGGCCCTGCCAAGGAATCCGCCAGGATGGCGGATTGGCGCCAAGGTGCGCAAACGCAGGCAATCGGGGAACGGCAATCAGCGCCTGGCGCGGCGCTGCACCCGTTTCAGGTAGCCAAGCAAGCCGATGCCCACCAATGCCAGGCTCACGCTGTTGGCCAGCCAGAACCCCGCGGCGCCACGCACGCTTGCCGGCGTGATGCCCAGCAAATCGAATCCGGTGACCACGCCACCGCCGAGGCCGACTCCCCAGAGGGCAATCGCATACATCAGCGTTGGAACGATGGCGACCTTGTAGGCGCGCAGAACGAACGCGGTGCTCACCTGCAGGGAATCGAACAGCTGGTAGAAGCCAATGAAGACAAACAATGGCATGGCTGCGGCAGCCACCGCCGGGTCAGGGGTGTAGGCATGGATGATGGCGCTGCGGCCCAGCCAGACCAGCAGACCGGCCGCCATCGACAGCATGATCGCCAGCCGGATGCCGGCATTGCCGATATGGCGGGCCTGGGTCCATGCGCCGGCACCGATGGCCTGGGCTACCAGGATGCCGGTGGCATTGGCAATCGACAGTGGCAGCATGTAGAGGACCGTACCGAGATTGGCGGCAATCTGATGGCCGGCCACTGCGGTCTCGCCTAGGCGCGCGATGAACAGGGCCATGAAGGTAAACGCCGTCACTTCGATGAGGTAGCTCAGCCCCATCGGAATGCCCAGCTTGAGCAATTCCTTTTGCGCCTTCCAGCGCGGTCCGGCAAAGCCGGTGCCGAACAAGCCGATGGTGCGGTAGAACGGCATGCTGCGCGCCATCACCAGCCCGGCCAGCACGCCGAGCCAGGCAGTGACGGAGGTGGCGATGGCGCAGCCTGGACCGCCGAAGGCGGGCAAGCCCAATCCACCAAAAATGAACCAGGTATTGAAGGGTATCTTCAGTCCGAGGCCGGCAACCTGGATCGCCATGATCATCTTTGGCCGGCCAATGGCGGTATTCAACGAGGCGTACAGGCGAAACGCCAGCGTGGCCGGCAGCGCCAGCGTGAGGATGCGCAGGTAGAGCGTGACTTTTTCCACCAGTTCGGGCGAGGCATGCGCCAGCGCCAGCAACGGTCCGGGAAACAGCAGGACCGCGGCCCCGGCGAGGGTCAGGAATGCTGCCAGCCAGACGCCTTGCTTGAGTTCGGCGCCGATCTCGGGCAGGCGCCGGGCGCCATACAGCTGGCCGATGATGGGCGAGAGCGCCTGCAATACGCCGGAGAGGCCGACGAAGATGCTGATGTAGATGGCGGCCCCCAGCGCCAGCGCTGCCAGGTCCTCGGAAGAAAAGCGCGAGACCATGGCAGTATCGATGACGCCATTGGCGATCACGGCCAGCTGGCCGATCAGCAGCGGCCAGGCCAGTGCGGCGATGCGCCGCATCGGCCGTTTGTCGACGCTGCTTGCCAGACTGTCTGTCGGATGCATTGCGCTTGACGACGCCGGCATGGCAGGGATGGTAGCCGGCCCCGGATCGCCGGGCACGGCGGACGGGCCGGGCATGGCCTGGCCGGTGTTCTGCTGCGCGCCCTCATGCGCTTGTCCAGATTTGCTCTCGCTCATCGGCTGCGTTGATACAGTCGGAATCGTTCATCGCGGTCGGAAGGCCGGCGACCTTCCCACAGTGCTTTCCAGCGCCCGGGAAAGCCGGCCAGCAGGCGCGCCTCGTCCTTGTTGCTGATATTGTCCTGCAGCAGAAGATAATTGCAACGGTGCTCGCCAAAGCGCGAAAAGTCGACGCCGCCAAAGTAGGCGAAGGAGGCGCGCTGCGATGGGCCGACGTTGGTATCGACACAGTACTCCGTTTTCGGCAGTTTGTCGGCAATCTGGTTGGCAACGCCCGAATAACTCTTGCCATAATTCAGCCACGGCAACCAGAGTGTCATCAATAACAGCCAGCAGAGGATCACGCCTCCCGAGGAGAGCACGACGGCGCGCCAGAGCACGGAAGGATGGCGGGAAATGCGCCAGTGCACCAGCAAAATCCATCCGATGCTGGCGGCCAGCGCGATCAGGAAGGCAATGCCGTTGAATTCCGGCTGGAAGCCGGGCGCCAGCTTGAAGGCATTCCTGGCAATCTGGGCCGGCCAGCCGGTCATCTTGGCGATCCAGCCAACCCAGATGAAGGCGGCGCAAGTGGTCAGGGTCATGACCGAAAACCAGTCGACTGCATTGATGGCGCCGCGTTTCATGGTCGGCAGGCCGAATGCCGCCAGGATGGCGAGCGGCGGCAGGAATGGCAGCAGGACTGCTTCTTCCATGTGCGGGTTGAGCAGCGCCAGCACGCTGAAGGCAAACAGAAAGCTGAGCGGCAGCACGATGTGCAGGGCCGTCGATTGCTTGCGCCAGGCATACACTGCCCAGCCGGCGAATGGCCAGGCCGGCCAGGCATACCAGATCAGGTAGCGCAGCAGGTAGCTGATGCTGGCCATCGATGGCCAGGTCAGCTGGCTGACGCTCCACTGCATCCATGGGGTGGTGTCGGAACCGTCGAAGGGCTTGAGCCAGGCGACGACCAGCGGCCAGGCGGCACTGACGGCGGTGGCAACCGGGAGGCTGAGCAAGAGCAGGCGGATCGCAATGCGGCGGTCGCGGATCAGGGCAGTGACGAGCAGAGTGGTCCACAACACCAGAGGCAACGGGAAGCCGCGCGTGAGCACCAGCAGGCCGAATGTGACGCCGAGCAGCAGGGCACTGCGTGTGGAGCGCGATTCAAACAGCCGCACGGTAAGGTACATGGCAAACGAGACCAGCGACACCTGGAGTGCCTCGGCACTGGTTTCGTGACTGCGCAGCAGCAGGCCGAGATAGGCAAGGTAGATCAGCAGGGCGCCATCGGCAAGGGTGCGGCCGAAGTCGCGTGCTTCGGGCTGGCCGCCGAAGGCCAGCGAGAGCGGCTGGGCTTCATTGCGACGGCCCAGCGAGTAGGTGGCAAACCAGACCGACATGGCGCCGATGAGGAAAAAGCCGATGGTGGAAATGCGTGCGCCGAGGGCGTCGCCGAGCAGCCAGCCGAACATGCGGATGAACAGGGCGCCGAGCCAGAATGCCAGCGGTCCTTCTTCCGGCATGGGCAAGCCGACGATATGTGGCAGCAGCCAGTCGTCGATGCCGCCACGTGCCATGGTCCACATGATGCCGAATCCGGCGGCGTCGTCGACCTTCCATGGGTCGCGGCGCAGCAAGCCGGGGAGGATATACAGGAGGCAGAGGGCGAACAGTCCCCAGCGCGGTAGTGCTAGCGTGGCGGAGGCGGGAAGGCGAACTGGCTTCATCGGCGGATCAGGTGATGGTTGCGGCAGGCTCCGCATCATATACGCCAGGGCAAATGACTGGGCGGAAAAAAAGGCAGCCGCAGCTGCCTTTTCGATGTTGCAGCAGAATTAGCCTTCTGCAATCTTGGTCTTGGAGCCGACGGTACCGAA
>JBPBPY010000112.1:0-5668 GCA_050954505.1 Janthinobacterium lividum | reverse complement strand
CGCCAAAGTTTTTACTGATGGCAACAAATCACCAACCCGGGCGGCGTGCTTTTGCCGGTGCATGATCTTGTCGATATGGCGCAGGGCCTGCCCGACATCGGCCAGACTGGCGAACTGTTTCAAGGGATCGAATACCACTTCGATGGCCACGCGTGCCGCCGCCAGATGTTCTTCGCGCTCATCGGTCGAGCCCGGCTTCTTGACCAGTTCGGAGCGTAGTGCATACAGCTGCACGCTGCCATCTTCCGGCAACGGAACACCACGCAAATGATCTTCCAGCTTCAATTTTTCCAGAAATTCATCGACCTGCGCCGGCGTGGTGCTGCTGTCGATCTTGATGGTGTGGTTGCTTGATTTGGATAAGGCCATGATGTCCTCGAAAGATGCCCCGTACGTCAGCTGTCGTTGCCCGGCCGGTCTGCGACAGCCATGCCGCAGGGGCATTTGTCGTGAGCCGGCCGCATCACGAGCGTCTGCATGCCAGCAGACTTCGATACGTCATGAGTAACAGGATCGCATGCCGGGTTCCCTCAACCCAACAATCAATCCGCATTGATCCAGTGGCGCATCATCGCCAGCAGCTTGGGCACATCCACCGGCTTGGTGATGTAGTCGGAGGCCCCGGCAGCCAGGCATTTTTCCCGGTCGCCTTTCATTGCCTTTGCCGTCAGCGTAATGATGGGCAATTGCTGGAAAGCGTCCAGGCTGCGGATCGCGCGGGTGGTATCGTAGCCATCCATTTCCGGCATCATGATATCCATCAGCACGATTTCAATCCCGGGATTGTTCTGCAGCATGGCAATGCCATCGCGGCCGTTTTCAGCGAACAGCACCTTCATCTTCTGCCGTGCCAGAACCGAACTCAAGGCGAAGATGTTGCGCAAATCATCGTCAACGATCAAGACCTGGTGCCCGGCAAGGTCGGCCTGGATGGCGCGTGCATCCCGCTCGCTTTGCTCGGCCGTCAACGCCGGCTGTGCCTCGCCGTAGCCGGCAATATCGGCTCGGCCAGCCGCCTTGCCTTCTGCCGTCTCGTCCGGCACTGCCGTGCGGCGCGCATCGCCGTGGCTTGCACCGGTTGGTGTCATCGCGTCCGAGGCTGTTGAGGAAACGGTTGGCAACGCAGTGGCCGATGCAGCCGGCATCGTGGTCGTTGAAGTCGTCGAGCCCGCCAGAGGCATGCCGGCGGGCGATATGGCCTGTTCATCGCCGGACGCTGCCGCACCGGCATTGACTTCAACGGCGGCGGGAACACAGGGCACATACAGGGTAAAGATGCTGCCCTCGCCCACCTCGCTGCGCACGCGGATCTCGCCGTCGAGCAGGCGCGCCAGTTCACGGCTGATGGAAAGTCCCAGGCCGGTGCCGCCATATTTGCGGGCCGTGCCGCCATCGGCCTGCTGGAACGCTTCGAAGATCAGCTGCAGCTTGTCGGCCGCAATGCCGACGCCGGTGTCGCTGACTGAAAAGGCCAGCACCGACCTGGCGCGCGACAGCGTGGGATGGTCAACGCTCCAGCCGCCGCTGGCCAGACCAATGTGCAGCGCCACTTCGCCATGCAGCGTGAATTTGAATGCATTTGACAGCAGGTTTTTGAGGATCTGCTGCAAGCGCGTGGTATCGGTCATTGTCGCCAGCGGCAAGTCGGCGGCCAGTTCGACGGTAAATTGCAGTTGGCGCGCTTGCGCCATGTGCCGGAATGTGCGCTCGACATAGTCACGCAGCGTGGCGAACCGGTATTCGCTCACATCCAGCGTGACCGTGCCCGACTCGATCTTGGCCAGGTCGAGGATGTCATTGATCAGGATCAGCAAATCGCTGCCCGAGCCATAGATGGTTTTGGCATATTCGACCTGGCCGCCCGAAAGATTGCCGTCCGGGTTGTCACCGAGCTGCTGCGCCAGGATCAGCAAGCTGTTCAAGGGCGTGCGCAATTCATGCGACATGTTGGCCAGGAATTCCGATTTGTATTTGGAAGACAGTGCCAGCTGCGCCGCTTTTTCTTCCAGCTCGAGCTTGGCATGCTCTACTTCGCTGTTCTTGCGCTCGACTTCGATATTCTGCTCCGACAGCAAGCGCGCCTTTTCCGCCAGTTCCTGGTTGGTCTGCTGCAGTTCCTGTGCCAGCGACTGCGACTGCGTCAGCAGGCTTTCGGTGCGGCTGTTGGTCTCGATGGTGTTGAGCACCACGCCGATCGATTCCATCAACTGGTCAAGAAATGAAATATGGGTATCGGTAAACCGGTTCAGCGAAGCGATTTCAATCACCGCCTTGACCTGGCCGTCGAACAGGATCGGCAACACCACGATGTTGGCCGGTGCGGCCGAACCCAGACCCGAGGTCACCGAAATATAACCGCGCGGTACATTGGTGAGCCAGATGCGGCGCTTTTCCAGGGCGCACTGTCCCACCAGGCCATTGCCGGGGGCGAACGCCACTGGCAGCTCGCCCCTGCCGCCGGCGCCATAACTGGCGCTCATGCACAGGAAGGGGTCACCGGCGCTGCCGTCCATCAGATAGAACATGCCGTGCTGGGCCGACACCAGCGGCGCCAGTTCCGACAGGATCAGCGAAGTCACGGTTTCGAGGTCGCTCTGTCCCTGCAGCAGGCGGGTGAAACGCGCCAGATTGGTCTTGAGCCAATCTTGCTGGGCATTTTTTTGCGTGGTTTCCTTGAGGTTGCGGATCATCTCGTTGATGTTGTCCTTCAGGTCGGAGACTTCGCCCTTGGCCTGCACCTGGATCGAGCGCGACAAGTCGCCGCGCGTGACTGCCGTGGCGACCTCGGCAATCGCCCGCACCTGGGTCGAGAGATTGGCGGCCAGCTGGTTGACGTTTTCCGTCAAGTCTTTCCAGGTGCCCGCCGCGCCCGGTACACTCGCCTGGCCACCCAGTTTTCCTTCCACCCCCACCTCGCGGGCGACCGTGGTGGCCTGGTCGGCAAACACGGCCAGCGTATCGGTCATTTCATTGATGGTGTTGGCCAGCGTGGCGATTTCCCCGCGCGCGGCCACCGTGAGTTTTTTCTTCAGGTCGCCATTGGCCACCGCATTGACGACTCCGGCAATGCCGCGCACTTGCGCCGTCAAATTGGCAGCCATGAAGTTGACCGAATCGGTCAGGTCTTTCCAGGTCCCGGCCACGCCCATGACCTCTGCCTGGCCACCGAGTTTTCCTTCGGTGCCGACTTCGCGCGCCACCCGCGTGACTTCGGAGGCGAAGGAACTCAGCTGGTCGACCATCACATTGATGGTGTCCTTGAGTTCCAGGATCTCGCCGCGGACATCGACGGTGATCTTTTTCGACAGGTTGCCGTTGGCTACCGCCGTCGTCACGGCGGCGATGTTGCGCACCTGTGCGGTCAGGTTCGAGGCCATGAAGTTGACGTTATCGGTCAAATCCTTCCAGGTGCCCGAGGCGCCCGGCACATTGGCCTGCCCGCCCAACCGTCCTTCGGTGCCCACTTCGCGCGCCACCCGCGTGACTTCGGAGGCAAACGAACGCAGCTGGTCGACCATGACGTTGATGGTGTTCTTCAGTTCGAAGATCTCGCCCTTGACATCGACCGTGATCTTCTTCGACAGGTCGCCATTGGCCACTGCAGTGGTCACGGCGGCGATGTTGCGCACCTGGCCGGTCAGGTTCGAGGCCATGAAATTGACGTTGTCGGTCAGGTCTTTCCAGGTGCCGGAGGCGCCCGGCACATTGGCCTGCCCGCCCAGGCGTCCCTCGGTGCCCACTTCGCGCGCCACCCGGGTGACTTCGGAGGCGAACGAACGCAGCTGGTCGACCATCACGTTGATGGTGTTCTTCAATTCCAGGATTTCGCCCTTGACGTCGACGGTGATCTTTTTCGACAGGTCACCATTTGCCACGGCCGTGGTCACGGCGGCGATGTTGCGCACCTGGCCGGTCAGGTTCGAGGCCATGAAATTGACGTTGTCGGTCAAGTCCTTCCAGGTGCCACCGACCCCCGGCACATAGGCCTGGCCGCCCAGCTTGCCTTCGGTACCCACTTCGCGCGCCACCCGCGTGACTTCGGAAGCGAAGGCGCGCAGCTGGTCGACCATGGTGTTGAAGGTGTCCTTGAGCTGCTGGATCTCGCCGCGCACGTCCACGGTGATTTTTTTCGACAGGTCGCCGCTGGCAACGGCTGTCGTGACTTCGGCGATGTTGCGCACTTGCGAAGTCAGGTTGCCGGCCATGGAATTGACCGAATCGGTCAGGTCTTTCCAGGTGCCCGCCACGCCCGCGACCTCGGCCTGCCCGCCCAGTTTGCCCTCGGTGCCCACTTCGCGTGCCACGCGGGTGACTTCGGAAGCAAACGAGCTCAGCTGGTCGACCATGGTGTTGGCGGTGGCGGCAGCGCGCAGGAACTGGCCTTTCAGTGGCCGGCCATCGACATCGAGCGCCATCGATTGCGACAAGTCGCCCTTGGCGACGGCGCCGATGACGCGGGCCATTTCTGCGGTCGGGTGGACCAGATCGTCGATAAGGGTGTTGATCGACTGGATGGTGGCTTCCCAGCCACCGGCCAGGTTGGGAACGGCGGCGCGCTGAGTCAGGCGGCCTTCGCGGCCGACCTCGCGGCTGACGCTGGTGATGCCGGCGGCCATCAATTCGTTGAGTTCGATAATGTCGTTGAGGGTGTCGGCGATCTTGCCCGGCAGGCCGGACCAGTCGGTGGGCATGCGGGCGGCGAAGTCGCCTTTTTTCAGTTGGGCGAGGACCCGCAGGAGGAGGCGTTCGTCGAGCTGGTCGGGGGTGGTGGTGGCGGGCATGTCCATCGGGGGGAGTCCTTGGGTTGGTGCGTAGGCTTTATTGTAGTTAGTTGGGTGGGGGTTTGTGTGGGGTTGGATGGTTTGGGGGGCTTTTATTTGGGACGGTATTGGGTTGGGCGGTTTTCAAGTAGTTTAGGGGTTTAGAGGTTAAGGGATTTGCGGGGGACTGAAGCAGATTGCGTGAGTCTGTCTTCGGGTGCCCCAATGCGTTTTCACTACCGTGGGGGCTTTGCCGGGGGTGGCCCGGCTGCCAGTCACTTTCTTGCTGCGCCAAGAAAGTAACCAAAGAAGGCGCTTCAGGCCTGTAGTCTCCGTGGGTCGCGTTGGGTACTAATTTACGCACGACCCTATAGGGCATATTGGAACTGCTTCGTGTCGTTCGGTCCCGATCATCCTGTTTTGCCGGGCTATCGTGGTGAGCGTGGGCACTGAAATTTTAAAAACAGATTCATGCGGCTGGACTTCATCGTGCCGCTTTGGTCAGACGGTTCGTACACTCCTGGTTTGCAACTTGTACCTGCCTCGTGCCATTCGGTCCGGGTTTGGCTGCGCCATCATGGACTCTCTTGGGTCGATTTAGAGCCGGAATTTTTTTTAGCAGGTTCTCAAGGCTGGACTTCATTTTTACTGGGCGCATAAGCTCATGCGATTCGCTTCGTTGCCAGCGCAGGCATGCGGTTTTACCATCACATCATTAACCCTGCGGCGATGCCATGACCATGAATTCAGAAATTTCCAATTCCATTCCTTCTATGCCACGGGTTCATTCCCATATTTATGAATTTGCCGAAATCGAGCACCGGGTGCTGGCGGATTATCTGTTTCGGCTGCGCGACAATCCGCAAGCGGACACCCGAATCTGGCGCAATGACGCCGGGGAGGCGATC
>JBPBPY010000061.1:0-5672 GCA_050954505.1 Janthinobacterium lividum | reverse complement strand
TCGGCAGCCGCTGACATTTTCGCTCCCGCTGTCGAGGGCAGCGACGCCATGAGGCACAGCGAAAGCGCTGCTCCATACGCGCAGCAGGAACGCTGACACTGGATTCATACCGGCGGTTCACGCCGAATGATCACGTCGAGGGTTCATGCAGAAAATTCACGCCGATGATTCACTCTGGCGACAGCTGCGAATTCACGATTCAGCGGCCTGTAGCCCGGCGTGAAACCTCGAACAAGAGGGCAAGTCAGTGCTTCGAAACTCGAGGCTCAATGCGCCAGCCATCGCACTTCATGCGCGCGGTTCCTGCGGCATTGTCTGATTGCTTCTGGCTGTACAACATGGCTGGACCGGTGCGCCCTTCCACCTGCCGAATCTGCGGCAGGCTGTGCAGCAATCCAGCCTGGCCTCAGTCGAGCAAATCGCTCATGTCATCGGCATGCTCTTCTTCCATCGCCATGATCTGCACCAGCATGTGCTTGGTGGTTGGATCGGAGTCGCCGATCCGAGCGATCATCTGGCGGTACGCCTCGATGGCAACTCGCTCTTCAATCAGGTTCGCCTTGATCATTGCACGGATATCGCTGGAATCATCGTATTCCGCATGGCTGCGCTCGCACAGGTTCTTCGGATTGAAGTCCGGGTCGCCATTGAGCTGCACAATGCGCTCTGCAATCATGTCGGCATGGGCTTCCTCTTCCTTTGCATGCTCGAGGAATTCGGCCTTGATGGCAGTGTTTTCCATGCCGGTGGCAGTGTAGTAGTGGCGCTTGTAGCGCATCACGCAGACCAGTTCGGTTGCCAGAGCTTCGTTGAGCATGGCAACGATGCCTTCGCGGTCGCCCTTGTAGCCGGAGCTCACTGCTCCTTCCGAGGTGTTGGCTGCCGCCGCGCGGATGGCGGCCTTGTCCAGCGTTCCTACCATGTTTTCTGTCGTCATCATATGTCCTGGATGTTTGGTGAAGTGGATGTCTGCCGCCTGTTGCGGGCGGACATGCGGCAAGCGGCCCGGTCGTGGTTTGCCATACCATCATGCAAACCTGACCTGCTGCATTGCCTTGTCACCATCATCGTTGGACCACCAGGCAAAGTCTGTGCGCCACCACACTTTGCCCGGGTCCCAGACAGGACTGAATGCGCTGCCCTTAAGCAGGCGCAAGTTGCGGCTACCGGCCGGCTGCGAGTTTGTCGAAATCGCTGTCGAGCCGCGCCAATGCGCTGGCGATATGCGCGCGGTGCATCTTGATCCATTCGGCCTGCGCCGACAGCTTGTGCTCGGCGTCTTTTTGCATGCGCTGCATTTCCGCCGGTTGCGGACCGCCCACCGAAGCGCGGTTCCTGACGATGGCCACCGGGTCCAGCGTGGCGCGAAACTCGGTCTCGCTCATTGGCAAGCTGGTGGAAAAATTGCTGCCCTTGACCGCTTCGGCATAGATGCGCTGCGCATCGGCATAGGAAAACGCCAGCGGCTTGATATCACGGGCCTTGGCATATTCGACGACCTCGGAAGCAAAATGGTGGCCGACGCGAAACGGCAGCTTGTACTTGCGCATCAGCACATCGGCCAGTTCCTGGGAGGCGGTCCAGTCGCTGTTGAGTTCTTCCAGGGCCCGGTCGGGGTCGATTACCAGGTTTTTCAGGACCACGTCCAGGTTCTTCAGGAACACGATGGCACTGTTGACCATGGCGCTGTTGGCCTTGACTTCCTTCGGGTCGCTCATGCCTGGCGTGATGTTGTGCGCTTCCAGCACAATGCCCTGCGCCAGGGCGATCGACGTCGAGGCATCGCGGCGGGTGGCGTTGAGCAGGCCGGGATTGCGTTTTTGCGGCATCGCGCTCGACACATAGGTATTCGCACCGCCCTCGGTCAGCAGGATCCACGGGCGGGCCTGGGCGTACTGGGTCATGATGTCTTCAATGAAGCTGCCGGCATGCAGGGCAATGCTGGTGACGATGGCGCCGGCTTCCACCGGTTCATCCATCGACGAAATCTGCGCCGCATCGTAGGCATTGTCGACGATGGCCGAGAAGCCCAGGTAGTCGGCCATGCGGCTACGGTTGAGCGGCCAGCTCGTGCCATTGAGCACGGTGGTTCCCATGGCGCTGCGGTCGATGCGGGCATAGGCTTCGCGGATGCGCTGGGCGTCGCGCTCGAAACCGGCAGCATTGCCGAGCAGGTAATGACCCAGGCTGTTGGGCTGGGCGGCCACGCCATTGGTGTAGTTCGGCACGATGGTGGCCGCATGTCTTGCTGCCAGCGCCACCAGCGTCATCGAGGTCTTGTTGAGCTGCTCGGCCAGGTTGAGCATGTCGTCACGCAGAATTGCCGCCCGATAGGTGGCATGCATGTCCTGGCTCGAACGCCCGGCGTGCAGCAGCGTGACTTCCGGCCCGGCTGCGGCAATGAGCAGCGGCTCGAAGGTGATCACACTGACCGGCCGCTTGGCGCCCGGCTGGCTGCCATCCCGCAGCACCTTGTTGATGCCGGCGGTAATGCCCGGCACCTGGGCGCGGTCGAGCAAGCCTTCATCGGTATTGATGACGGCAGTGGCCTTGTTGATTTCGCCGAGCCAGAAAAATTCATCGCGCAGCGCAGCGCGCGCCGGTGCCGGCGCGGCTGCTGCATTGGCCACGGTATTTGCGGTGCGGGTGGCGCCGGCAACAGGTGCAGCCGAATCGGCAGTCGAGGCGGCAGTCGAGGCGGCAGTCGAAGCCGCAGGCGAGGTTTGCGCCACGCAGTAGCTGCAGGCAGCAGAAAAGGTCAGCAGCAGGACGGCGGCGGAAGATTTCATCAAGGGCGCTCCTTCGAAGTCATTTCTTGAAAATGCCGGGCTTGGATTTGTTGCGTTGTTCGAAGATCGCCTTGGCGTCCTCGACTGCCCGTTCCAGCGTGCGCATGGATGGATCATCGTCATGAGGGGAAAAGTATTCCGCTGCCTGGGCGCGCACGACGAACTTGACTGCCTCTGCCTCCGTTACGTCGTAACGCTCGAAGATCAGGGTGCTGACTTCGTCGAGGTACTGCTCATAGGTCATGGTCATTTGGCGGCTTTCAAAACATCGAAGTCCGTATTATCCACGTTATGGGCCCGGCGCGTCCCGGCAAGATGGAATGGTCCGTAGCGGTGGCTGGGCCTGCAAGCGCGTGGTGAATCGCTTCATTTACCCGTCAGCAGGGCTGCGGTATCGCGTTCACGCAAAGCGATCCAGTCTTCCAGCTGCCCGGGCGCCATCGGCCTGCCGAACAGGTAACCCTGCGCTTCATCGCAGGCGGTCAATTCCACGAAGGCCAGCGAGCTCGCGGTTTCGATGCCCTCGACCACCACCCGGTAACCCAGGTCGTGAGTAAAGCCGATCATGGTCGAAACCAGCGCGCGCTTGCGCTGGTCGTGGTCGAGATTGCGCATGAAAGACTGGTCGATCTTCACCACCTGCACCGGCAAACGCTGCAGGTAGGCAAGGCTGCTGTGGCCAGTGCCGAAGTCATCGACCGACAGTGTCACGCCCATGGCGGCAATGGCTTCCAGGGTTGCCAGCGCCTTGGCAGGATTGTCCATGATGGCGCTTTCGGTGACTTCCAGTTCCAGCAGGCTGCTGTCGAGTCCGTGGCGTGCCAGGCCTTCGCGTACATGCTGGGGCAGGTCGGCCTCGATCAGGTTGGCCGTCGAGATGTTGACCGACATGCGGATCGGAATCGTCATGTCGCGCCAGTCCGACAATTGCTTGAGTGCCGAATCGAGCACCCAGGCCGTCATGGCCTTGGCCATCGAGGTGCGTTCGACAATCGGAATGAATTCGCCCGGCGAAATCTCGCCCAGGCGTGGGTGGGTCCAGCGCAGCAGCGCTTCGACAGCCACGCAGGTGCGGCTGCGCAAGTCCATGCGCGGTTGATACACCAGGCGCAGCTGGTCGAGGTCGCGCAGTGCCACGGCAAAGTCGTTCTGCAGCGTGAACTGGCGCTGGAACGCGGCATCCTGGATGTCGGAATAAAAGCTCACCCGCAAGTCATTGGCCGCCGCATCCTGCACCGCGCTGTGCGCCATGCGCAGTACATCGCGCGCCTCGGTGACACCGACCACGAACGGTGCCACCCCGATCACCGTGGTGGTCAGGAAGCGCCACTCATTGGGTTCTTCCAGGTTGATCAAGGCTTCTTCCAGCACCGCGCGGTAGTCGCTCTCCGTCACCCCGCGCGGTGCCAGGAAGACGAACTGGCTGGGCGCCACATGGTAGGCGGTGCGTCCGGGGCCGATCGACTGCTGGATCACCCGGCCGGCACGCCCGGAGAGCTGGTCGAGAAACAGCGATCCGAGTGCGCGTTCGGTGGTGTTGAGCTGGGCCGCATTGGCAATTTCAATCATCACGGCGAACCGCCGCTCACCGGTGTGGGTATCGAATTTCAGATCTTGGAAATCTTCGATGAAACGGCTGCGGTTGGGCAGGCGGCTCATGGCATTGACGCGGCCCACGCTCTTGTGCAGTTCGATCTGCACCATGACCATCGCTGCCAGGTCGCGCAGTGAAGCGGCGTCACCCTCGTTCCAGGGCCGCGGCAGATGTCCCATGACGCACAGAGAACCGATGCAGAAACCGTCGATGGTCACCAGCGGGGCACCGGCATAGAAACGCACGCCCGTTTGCGCCAGGTGGCTGTCGCGGTAATGGGCATCTTCCAGCAAGTCCGGCACCACCACGGCAACCGCGGTTTCGACGATTTCCCCGCAAGGGGACTTGTAGCGCGGCAGCGAGGAATAGCTCACGCCAACGCGCGACTTGAGCCACTGGCGGTCGTGGTCGACCAGCGCAATGGCGGCGATGGGAAGGTTGAAAAGCTTTGCTGCCATTCTGGTAAGA
Organism: Janthinobacterium lividum; assembly: GCA_050954505.1. Classification (GTDB taxonomy): domain Bacteria; phylum Pseudomonadota; class Gammaproteobacteria; order Burkholderiales; family Burkholderiaceae_D; genus JAQGMO01. The sequence goes on along the minus strand of JBPBPY010000061.1, from coordinate 821 downwards.
CGGTCGAAGCACTCGTTGGGCGAGGTGTCGAGCATCTCCAGCTGGTACAACGCCGCAAGCCGCGCCGCTTCCTGTCGGCTAACGGCGCGCTGTGGCAATTTGGCAGCAATCGAATCAATCAGCATGATGTCATTTAATTCATTGGTTTCAGTAATGCAAAAGTTGGCTACGAACCCACTGACCGGCTTCATTGACAACGAACGAAGCACATGAAGATCCCATCTTATTTCTTTTCGGCAAAAATTTCCATCAAGAAATAGGACTTTTTGCGCATTACTAGCTAACTATTTTCTGCACCATCGTTCGAATACAGCTGTTTTACCCGCCCATATGTCGTCCGGGATGGCTGGAGGGAACATTTCTCCATGTTAAAATGCGTCACGTTTGGCGTCGGATTTCTGAAACAAAAAATCCCCAGGGAAATTTGTCAAGGCACATCCGGCTCGCACCGCGTGATCTGGAGAGCGATGGTGCACCAGCACATGCCCTCTTACGCTTTCAGGAACCGCGCCCCATGGCCCACCGCGCCGCCCCAATGCCGCATGATGAGATCTTTCGCATCGATGCACTGGAACAGCTAGGCTTGCTCGACAGCCTGCCGGAGCTCGCCTATGACGACGTGGTGCGGCTGGCCAACGCCATTTGCGGCACCCCCATCGGACTGGTCTCGCTGGTCGACCGCGAACGCCAGTGGTTCAAGTCCTGCATTGGACTGGACGTCAGCGAAACCCACCGTGACTATGCCTTTTGCGCCCATGCCATCCTGCAGCCCGACGAGGTCATGGTGGTCGAGGATGCCACGCAGGACGCCCGCTTCAATG
>JBPBPY010000053.1:0-5677 GCA_050954505.1 Janthinobacterium lividum | reverse complement strand
ACGCTTTCGCAGCATTGACTAGCAATTGAAGGTAAGGCAGTGCACAGCGCTGCCGTTAGCGAATCATGAATTCAGTCATTCAAACTGCCAGGCGCCTGATCATCAAGGTGGGTTCGTCGCTGGTCACCAACGACGGCCGTGGCCTGGACCATGGGGCGATTGCCAAATGGGCGGCGCAGATTGCCGAGCTGCGGGCGCTGGGCAAGGAAGTCGTGCTGGTCAGTTCGGGCGCGATCGCCGAAGGCATGCAGCGTCTCGGTTTTGAAAAACGTCCTACCGGCGTGCATGAATTGCAGGCCTGTGCCGCCGTCGGCCAGATGGGCCTGGCGCAAATCTATGAAACCAGTTTTGCCGCCCACGGCCTGCGCACCGCGCAAGTCCTGCTGACCCATGCCGACCTGGCCGACCGCGAACGCTATCTCAATGCGCGCTCGACCTTGTTTACCTTGCTGAAGTTTGGCGTCGTGCCGATCATTAACGAGAACGATACCGTGGTCACCGATGAAATCAAGTTCGGTGACAACGACACCCTTGGCGCCCTGGTCGCCAACCTGATCGAAGCCGATGCGCTGGTGATCTTGACCGACCAGCGAGGTTTGTACACCGCCGACCCGCGCCGTGACCCGGCTGCGACATTCGTGCAGCAAGCCCAGGCCGGCGACGCAGCACTCGAAGCCATGGCCGGCGGCGCCGGCTCGAGTCTCGGACGCGGCGGCATGCTGACCAAGATCCTGGCTGCGCGCCGTGCCGCCGCATCGGGTGCGCATACGGTCATTGCCTGGGGCCGGGAGGACCGGGTGCTTACGCGCCTGGCCGGTGGCGAAATGATCGGCACCCAATTGACAGCCCAGACCGGCCACCTGACCGCGCGCAAGCAATGGATGGCCGATCATCTGCAGACCGCCGGGCGGGTCATGCTCGACGATGGCGCGGTGCAAAAGCTGCGTGCCGAAGGCAAGTCATTGCTGCCGGTGGGCGTGACCGCCGTCTCGGGTGAGTTCGGGCGTGGCGATGTGATCACTTGTGTCGACGCCAGCGGGATGGCGATCGCGCGTGGCATGAGCAATTATTCCAGCTCGGAAGCGCGGCGCATCATGCGCAAACCGTCAGGCGAGATCGCGGCGATTCTCGGCTTTGTCGAAGAGCCCGAATTGATCCATCGCGATAACATGGTGCTGGTCTAGGCCGCATACGCGTGAAGTGTCGGCATTGGCCTGGCTCGACACCGGCGCCAGATGCCGGCAGTGTCAATCGGTATCGAATGCAGATTACAAGCGGGTTTGCGTCGCGCGAACCCGCCTTTACTCCACCCGTACCCAGGTCTGGGTGCGAAAGAATGGCCCGATGTAACCGCGTACTTCCAGCTTCCTGCCATTGTCCACCGGCTTCAGGCGCACCTTGTAGAGCTTGCCGTTTTTCGGGTCGAGAATCTGGCCGCCGCCCCAGGTATCGCCATCCTGCCTGACACCGTCGATGATCTGCAGGCCAAGCACGGGTTTGTTCTCGCGCTCGCCACTGCAATGCTGGCAGAGGATTGCTTGCTGGCCTGGATCGAGCAGCTTGTCGACCTTGCCAATGAGCTGGCCATCGGCTGAACTGATGCGCACCAGCGACTTTTCCTGTCCGCTGTCGTCATCGATGGTTTTCCAGAGACCCACCGGCGTGCTCTGGGCAAATGCGGCAGAGGCCGCCAGCAGCAGCACAGCGGCGATGCATATCTTGCGCATCACTGGCCGATCATGTTGCTGGAACGTACCTGCCGGCCCTTGCGCAGGCGTCCCACGATGTCGGCCACCTTGCCGTTGACCAGTCCGGTGTCGCAAAAATAATCGTTGTACAGCGCGGCCTGGCCGCCATTGCTGGCGCTCGAGCGGATTGGCTTCCAGCTGTCGTTGCGCGAGCGCGACCAGCTGCCCTGTTCATGGCCAATGGCATACAGTTTCTGCTCGCTGGTTTCACAGCGGATGCCTTCGTAGGTCACATTGCGGGCACCGTATTCGCTGGTGGCGACCAGCACATAACGCACCACGCCATCGGCGCCGATCGACAGGGAACTGCCATCGATGGCAAAGGTTTGCGTGGCGGTCGGGTTGGTATAGAACGGCAGCAGGTTGGCTGCCACCGGCTGCGGCGGCATTTGCACCGACAACTCCTGCCAGGTTTTTTCAGCGTCGTCGAAATCTTCCGAGACGGGGATGTGGTCGAAGGCGCCGCCTTTTGACTGGGCAAGCGCATTTGCGCCTGCGGCAAGCAGCAGCGGCAATGCCACGACTGCCACCATCGCACGCAAGTGACTGCCGCGCGCCGATGCGGCTGGCGCCGCACCAAATATCGTTAACAACATGGATTGACTCTATTCATGGTTGGGGCCGGCCGGTGCCTTGACAACGCCGGTAGCGGCCTTGTCGGCGGCCGGGCCATTTTGACGCACGCGCGGCAGCCGGGCAGCGTGGCGCAGGGCTGCATCGGCGGGCGGACGATTCAGGTAGCGCGAGAGTTCCTGCAGCGCGCGCTGGTAGACGTCGCGCTTGAATTCGATCACCACATCGAGCGGCACCCAGTAGTCGTGCCAGCGCCAGGCGTCGAATTCGGGATGGTCGGTCATGCGCAGGTTGACATCGCAATCGCGCCCGACCATGCGCAGCAGGAACCAGATCTGTTTCTGGCCCCGGTAATGTCCGCGGATTTCCCGCTTGATGAAATGGTCCGGCACTTCATAGCGCAGCCAGTCGCGGGTACGCCCGACGACCTTCACGTGTTCCGCCCTCAAGCCCACTTCTTCTTCCAGTTCGCGGAACATGGCCTGTTCTGGCGTTTCCCCGAACTTGATCCCGCCTTGCGGGAATTGCCACGAATGTTCGCGCACCCGCTTTCCCCACCACACCTCATTCTGGGTGTTGAGGAGGATGATGCCGACGTTCGGGCGAAAGCCTTCACGGTCCAGCATGTGACACCTCAAAATTTTCTGCGGCCAGTACATCCCGACACACCTGGCCACGACGCCAGCCGTTCCTGCAAGTCGTGCCGCTCCTGCCGTGATGGGCAGGAGCGGCAGTCAACCGGCAGCCACTGCCAGGGCCGCCACGCAGGGCGCAGCAGCCTGGCAACAGGCAGGATGGAAGTCGTGAATCAAATGTGCAAAGAATGGGCGCATCAGCCAGCTAATCCTTTAAAATTGAGTTGATTATAACCCTCTCTTTTTAAAAAGAATTCATCGTTATGCGTGCCTCACGATTTTTTGTTTCGACTCTCAAGGAAGCGCCCTCCGACGCCGAAATCATCAGCCACAAGCTGATGATGCGCGCCGGGATGATCAAACGTCTCGGTTCCGGCATCTATACCTACATGCCGATGGGACTGCGCGTGATCCGCAAGGTCGAGGCAATCGTGCGCGAGGAAATGAACCGCTCCGGCGCCATTGAACTGCTCATGCCGCTGGTGCAGCCGGCCGAGCTGTGGCAGGAAACCGGCCGCTGGGACAAGATGGGCTCCGAACTCATGCGCGTGAAAGACAGCCATGGCCGCGACTACTCCATCCAGCCGACCTCGGAAGAAGTCATCACCGACGTGGCGCGCAGTGAAATCCGTTCCTACCGCCAGCTGCCGGTGAATTTCTATCATATCCAGACCAAGTTCCGCGACGAGCGCCGCCCGCGCTTCGGCTTGATGCGTGGCCGTGAATTCACCATGAAGGACGCCTATTCCTTCGACCGCGACGTGGCCGGCATGGCGCAGTCCTACCAGATCATGTTCGACGCCTACACACGCATCTTCACGCGTTTCGGCTTGCAGTTCCGCGCCGTGGCAGCCGACAACGGCGCCATTGGCGGCTCGGGTTCGCATGAATTCCACGTCATTGCCGACACTGGCGAAGACGCCTTGGTGTTTTGCCCCGACTCCGATTACGCCGCCAACGTGGAAGCCGCTGAAGCAGTGGCGCCAGCCACCACGCGTGCCGGCGCCACCGAGGCGCTGACGCTGACTGCCACGCCGGGCAAGGCAAAGTGCGAGGCGGTGGCCGAACTGCTGGGTGTAACGCTGGCGCGCACGGTGAAGTCGATCGTGCTGACGGTGGAAGGCGAAACCGATGGCAAGGCGGTCAAGACCATCTGGCTGCTGCTGCTGCGTGGCGACCATGAACTCAATGAACTCAAGGCCACCAAGGTACCGGGCCTGTCGGGCTTTCGCATGGCCAGCGAAGCGGAAATCGTCGACGCCTTCGGCACCCGCCCGGGTTATCTGGGCCCGCTCAAGACCGTCCAGCCGGTCCAGCTGGTGGTCGACCGCAGCGTGGCCGTGATGAGCGACTTCATTTGCGGCGCCAACCAGGCCGACTTCCACTACACCGGCGTGAACTGGGGCCGCGACCTGCCCGAACCGGCCGTGCACGACCTGCGCAATGTGGTCGCCGGCGACCCCTCGCCCGATGGCCGAGGTGTGCTGGCAATCCAGCGCGGCATCGAAGTCGGCCATGTGTTCCAGCTTGGCACCCGCTATTCCGAAGACATGAAAGCCACCTTTCTCGATGTGAACGGCAAGCCGCAGCCATTGCAGATGGGCTGCTACGGCATTGGCGTGACGCGCATCCTGGGCGCGGCCATCGAACAGAATTTCGATGACAAGGGCATCGTCTGGCCTGCATCGCTGGCGCCGTTCGAAGTGGTGCTGTGTCCGATGGGATACGACCGCAGCGAAGCGGTCAAGCTCGAGACCGACAAGCTGTATGCCGCACTGGTGGAGGCTGGCGTCGATGTCATCCTCGACGACCGTGGCGAGCGTCCCGGCGCCATGTTTGCAGACTGGGAATTGATCGGTGTGCCGCATCGCGTCGTCATCGGCGACCGTGGCCTCAAGGAAGGCGCGCTGGAATACCAGGGCCGGCGCGACAGCGCAGCCAGCACTGTTGCGCTGGCCGACATGCCTGCTTTCATTGCGGGCAAGCTGGCAGCGTGACTCTGCAGGATGGCCTGAATGAGGGCCTCACTGAGGGCCAGCCGGCGGACACAGGCGACATGGCAGCGCTGCGCCCGCTGCAGCGGCACCGCCGGCAGCTGGGTCTGGCCCTGTTGCTGGCAGCGTGTACGCCGGCCTGGGCCGGCAATCAAAAGGAAGAGGCGCTGGCTGACTCGGTGCGGCTGGCGCTGTCGCATGCCATTACCGATTCCCGTCCGCCGCGCGTGCGCCAACTCGACATCGGCGAGCGCATCAAATATCTGAAATGGCTGGGCGAGATGTCCGAACGTCTCAAGAAGCGCTTGCCCGACATCCAGGTGCGGCTCGAATTTCTCGAGACGGTTTGGTATGAAGCCACGCGCGCCGGGCTCGAACCGGCGCTGGTGCTGGGGCTGATCCAGGTCGAGTCGGCGTTTCGCAAATATGCCACGTCGGTGGTGGGCGCGCGCGGCTACATGCAGGTCATGCCGTTCTGGACGCGCGTGATCGGCGATGGCGACCCCAAGAAACTGTTCAACATGCAGACCAATCTGCGCTATGGCTGCGCCATTCTGCGTCTCTACATCGACATGGAGCAGGGCAACCTGTACCTGGCGCTGGGGCGTTACAACGGCAGCCGCGGCAAACCGGCTTATCCGAATGCCGTGCTGGCCTCATGGCGGCGCTGGGAGTACAAGGTTTAAGGCGCAAGGTTTAGGGAGCAAGATTCAAGGGGCAAGCTCTG
>JBPBPY010000036.1:0-5691 GCA_050954505.1 Janthinobacterium lividum | reverse complement strand
ATGCATCAAGGAAATCGCCGGAGAAAACAAGGTTGCGGTGCTGGAAGCGCCATCGCTGGCACGCGCCCTGTATACCCATGCCGAAGTCGGCGATGAAATTCCCGAGGCACTCTACACCGCCGTGGCCGAAGTGCTCGCCTATGTGTATCAGCTGCGCACCTATTCTGCCGTGGGCGGCGTGCGCCCGGTTGAACCTGAAACCTACAACGTCCCTGAAGAACTTGATCCGATGAGTGTGAAGAACATGGCAAAGAATGTCGCGTCCGAATCCGGCGCCGCCAATGATGGAGCCGCATCATGAACAGCCTGAGCAGCATGACCATGCCGGCATGGATGCAGGGCCCGGGTGCCCGCGCCGTGACCGCGCCGCTGATCATCATCATGATGCTGTCGATGATGATCCTGCCGCTGCCGGCATTTGCGCTCGACATGTTCTTCAGCTTTAACATTGCCCTGTCGATCATCGTCCTGCTGACCAGCCTGTATACCGTCAAGCCGCTCGACTTCATGGTGTTTCCAACCGTGCTGCTGGTCTCGACCATGCTGCGCCTGTCGCTCAACGTCGCGTCCACCCGCGTGGTGCTGACCGAAGGCCATACCGGCCCGGACTCGGCCGGTAAAGTCATCGAAGCATTTGGCCACTTCCTTATCGGCGGCAATTACACCGTCGGTATCGTGGTGTTTGTGATCCTCACCATCATCAATTTTACCGTCGTCACCAAGGGCGCCGGCCGGATTGCCGAAGTCGGCGCCCGTTTTGCACTCGACGCCATGCCAGGCAAACAGATGGCCATCGATGCCGATCTCAACGCCGGCCTGATTCCCGAAGCCGAAGCGCGCCGCCGCCGTACCGAAGTCGCGCAGGAAGCCGAGTTCTACGGTGCGATGGACGGTGCCAGCAAATACGTGCGCGGCGACGCCATTGCCGGCATCATCGTCACCGTTGTCAATATCGTTGGCGGCCTGCTGGTCGGTATCCTGCAGCACGACATGAACATCGCCGATGCGCTCAAGAACTACACCTTGCTGGCCATTGGTGACGGCCTGGTGGCACAGATTCCCTCGCTGATCATTTCGGTGGCTGCCGGTATCGTGGTCTCGCGCGTGGCCAGCGAACAGGACATCGGCCAGCAGCTGGCAGGCCAGCTGTTCGCCAAGCCGCAGGTGCTCTACATCACCGCCGGCATCATTGGCGGCATGGGCCTGATCCCCGGCATGCCGCACATTTCCTTCATCTTGCTGGCCAGCGCGCTGGGCGGTGGTGCCTACCTGTTGAGCAAGCGGGCCAAGCAGCCCAAGCCGGAAGTCGAGGAAAGTACTGCGCCTGTCGCCGCAGTGGAAAGCGAAGAAGCAACCTGGCAGGATATCGTGCCGGTCGACACGCTCGGCCTGGAAGTCGGCTACCGCCTGATTCCACTCGTCGACAAGGCGCAGGGCGGCGAGCTGCTGCGCCGTATCAAGGGCATACGCAAGAAGTTCGCGCAGGAGGTCGGCTTCCTGTCGCCGCCGGTGCACATCCGCGACAACCTCGAACTCAAGCCGACCGCCTACCGGATTACGCTCAAGGGTGTCGAAGTCGGCAGCGGCGAAGCCTTGCCTGGCCAGTTCCTGGCGATCAATCCCGGCATGGTCAGCGGCACATTGCCGGGTCCTGCCACCACCGATCCTGCCTTCGGTTTGCCGGCCGTGTGGATCGACGCGATGACCCGCGACCAGGCCCAGGCCATGGGCTATACTGTCGTCGATGCCGGCACCGTGGTGGCCACGCACCTCAATCACCTCATTACCAGCCACGCGGCCGAACTGCTCGGTCGCCAGGAAGTCCAGCAATTGATCGAACACCTGACGAAAGAATCGCCGAAGCTCATCGAAGACCTGGTACCGAAGGTGATCTCGCTGTCGTCGCTGCAAAAGGTGTTGCAGAACCTGCTGGTCGAAGGCGTGCACATTCGTGACATGCGCACCATCGTCGAGACCCTGGCTGAAAACGCCGCCCAGACCCTGGACCCGAGCGACCTGACTGCACTGGTGCGCATCGCACTGGGCCGCTCCATCGTCCAGCAGATTTTCCCGTCCGGCGCCGACCTCTCCGTGATGACCCTCGACAGCAAGCTCGAACGCCTGCTCATGCAGGCCCTGCAGTCCAGCGGCCCCGATGGTGCCAGCATCGAACCGGGATTGGCCGATACCATCGCCGCACAGACCGAACTGGCTGTGCGTCATCAGGAACAGTTGGGACTGGCGCCGGTGCTGCTGGTGCCTGGTCCACTGCGCGCCTTGCTGTGGCGTTTCCTGCGCCGCGCACTGCCGCAGTTGAAAGTGTTGTCGCACGCTGAACTTCCCGATTCAAGAACGATTAAAGTAACCAGCCTGGTAGGAGGGCAAGCATGAACGTGAAGAAATTTCTGGCCGCATCGTCCCGTGAAGCGTACCGTTTGGTGCGTGAGGTGCTGGGCGCCGATGCGGTGATCCTGTCCAACCGGAATGTCGATGGTTCGGTTGAGATTCTTGCTTTGGCCAGCGAGGATGTTTCTTCTCTTGCCCACACCGAACCGGCCAGGAAGACCGATTCGAAAACCGAATTGCGCAGCAAGTCCGGCGAACGCAGCGAGCGCATGGAGCGTCCGGAGCAGCCTTACCGGCCGGCGACGTTCTACCGCAACCAGAACGATGAAGATGCGCAGGATGAGGCCGAGTCGCAGCGCCACGCATCGACCTACGATGCCGATCCGCGCTTCGAGCGCAAGGTCTGGCCGAAGTACACGCCACAACCTTCTGCCGAGGAAGAAACCACCCAGGAAATCCTGGCGCGTTCGCCGCTCGATGCGCCGCCGCGTTCCACGCCGTTTGCCGCCCGCTTTGCCGTCGAACCGGCCTCGCCCGGCGAGACTGCGCATGATGCCAACGAGAGTGCGGCGGCCATGCGGGCCGGCCTCGGCCAGTCCGACGAGGCACCGGCGCAACAGCGGGACGCCGCAATGCAGCCGCCGCTGGTTTCCCAGGCGTTGGCACAGCCGCTGATGCAGCCGCCAGTGCAGCCAATGATGCAGCAGCTGGTGCAGCCATCGGCCCAGCAAGCGCCCTTCGAAGCGCCGGTCCATGACGGCGGTGCCGACATCCAGCCCATCGAGCTGGGTCAATGGAACGAGAATCCGGCACCTGCGGCGGCACGCCATGACGCCTCGCGCGACCTGGCGATCGAGCATGACGGCGCAATGTCAGCCTCGTTTGCCGCCCTGGCAGCGCGCGCATCGAACCTGGCTGCGGCGGCCGGCCATGTGAGTCCGGTGCCAATGGCGCCGGTGGCGCGCGCGGCATCGGCTGCCTCCATGGCGCAGTATCCGGCCGGTGGCGCAGCACGTCCGCTGTCGGCCACCGCTCCCGGCCACATGACCACGCCGGCCATCGTCACCCCGGCCGCAGCGGCGGTGCGCAATGCAGCCGAGACAGCGCAGGAGAATGCTCACAACGCGCAAGCTTCCCGCCTGCATCGCGAAAGCGACAACGCCGACAGCCTTTCCGATGCCTTGCATGCAGCGCGCCAGGCCATGGCAGCGCGCGAAGCCGAAGCAGCGCAGATGACCCAGGTTGTCAGTGAAATCCGTTCCATGCGCGGCATGCTCGAGTCGCAGCTGGCCGAAATTTCCTGGAGCGGCCACCAGCAGCGTGAACCGGTGCGCGCCGAAGTCATGCGTGAACTGCTGGCCACCGGATTTTCCGCCAGCCTGTCGCGCTACCTGGCAGAAAAAATGCCTGCGGGCCTGAGCCAGGAACGCGCCATGGTCTGGGTCAAGACCATCCTGGCACGCAACCTGACGATTGCCGACGACGAGACGGAAATCTTCGACAAGGGTGGGGTGTTCGCGCTGGTCGGGCCAACCGGTGTCGGCAAGACCACCACGACGGCCAAGCTGGCCGCGCGCTGTGTCATGAAACACGGCACCAGCAAACTGGCGTTGATCACGACGGATGGCTATCGTATCGGCGGCTACGAACAACTGCGTATCTACGGCAAGATCCTCGGTGTGATGGTGCATTCGGTGAAGGACGATGCCGACCTGCGCATCGCACTCGAAGAACTCAAGCACAAGCACACCGTGCTCATCGACACCGTCGGCGTCTCGCAGCGCGACAACATGGTCGCCGAGCAGGTCGCCATGCTGGCGGGGGCCGGCACCCCGGTCAAGCGCATGCTGTGCATGTCGGCCACCTCGACCGGCGAGACACTTTCGGAAGTGGTGCGCGCCTATGAAGGCAGCGGCCTCGATGGCTGCATCCTGACCAAGCTCGATGAAGCGGCCACCACCGGCAGCGTGCTCGATGTGGCAATCCGCCAGAAACTGAAACTGTATTTTGTCGCCAACGGCCAGCGCGTGCCGGAAGACCTGTACGTGGCCAATGCCCAGTACCTGGTCGACCGTGCCTTCCGGCTCAAGCGCCAGAACGCCAATTACACCCTGCGCGACGATGAACTGTCGCTGGCAGTGGGCAACGCCGTTCGCACCACCACCGGCAGCGAAACCGATGGCAGCGCAGCGGCTGCCTCTGCCTCGGTTTCCGCAGCGGCCCTGACCGATGACATCAGCCACCATGAGGTAAGCCTTGGTTAGTTTCGTGCGTGATCAGGCCGCAGGATTGCGGCGCATGGTGGCCGATCCAAAGCCGCGCATGTTTACCATCCTGTCGGCGTCTTCGCGCGACGACAAGACGGTATTGCTGGTCAACCTGGCCGCAGCCATGCAGCGCGGCGGCAGCAATGTGCTGCTGCTCGATGCGTGTGGCGGTCCCGCGGGTTTGTCCGGCAAACTGGGCCTGCCGCTTGGTGCCTCGCTGCTCGATGCCTTGCACGGCCGCTGCAGCTACGAGAGCGTGGCCCATCGCTGTGCGCATGGTTACGACGTCGCCTTGCTGGCCGGTGCCAGTGCCACGGCGGCCGGCGGCACCGATGGACTGGCCGCGGCGTATCAAAAACTGGCGCTGCAATCCGATGTCCTCATTACCGATGTCGAACTCGACAGCCGTGGTGCCTTGCCGTTCGAGGACATGGCCGGCGGCGAGATCATTGTCCAGGTCAATGCCAGCGGCGCCTCGATGACCGCTGCCTACGCCTTGATCAAGGGCCTCAATGCCCACCTGGGCAGGCGGCCATTCGGCATCGTCGTCTCCGGTGCCAGCGGCGAAGATGCCCGCAAGGTGTTCGACAACATGGCGCAGACGGCCAGCCGCTACCTGGCGCTGGAGTTGCAGCTGGCAGGATCGATTCCCGCCGACGACAGCCTGCGCAAGGCCACGCGGCTGGAGCGTCCGGTGGTCGACGCCTTTCCAATGGCGGCATCGTCGGCGGCATTTCGCCAGCTTGCCAGCCAGTTCTCCGCCACATCGAGGCCGCCGAACATGCCGGTCGATGGCAATGCACGCGTGATCCATGCAGGCGCAGACATGCCGGACATTTCCGACATGATGGCCGAATGGCCGGCGCAGCTGGTGGGCGCGGGAGCCTGACATGTATACGGCGGAAGGTAAAACCGACAGGAACTCCCTGCTGGCAGAACATGCACCGCTGGTGAAAAAGCTGGCCCATCAAATGAAGGCAAAGTTGCCGCCCAGCGTGGAGGTGGACGACCTGATCCAGGCCGGCATGATCGGCCTGCTGGACGCCTGCAACCGTTACGAAGACAACCACGGCGCCAA
>JBPBPY010000068.1:0-5702 GCA_050954505.1 Janthinobacterium lividum | reverse complement strand
TGCTGTCACACAAGGCTCGAATCAGGGCATTGCGCAGCAGCGGCAGATTGGCAGCATCGAGATTGCGCGCGTCGTTCCCGAAGGCCGGTTCGAGTAATTTCAGGCGCCAGGATGGTTCGAAGGTCTGATTGCGGATCTGCAGTGACGACGACGGCGAAGTGAAATCCTGATGGGCGATCTGGTCGACAAGCTTGCGCTTGAAGGCGTCGAGGTGTGCCGCGAAGTGTTCTGGCAACCGGGTGTGCTGTGGCTAGAACAGGGAAGGGGTGGCAGTTACCTCGAAAATCGGACTGAACCAGTCGTTGGCATCGGGATTGTATATTTTCAGGAGTTCAAACAGCAGTTTTTCCAGCTTGTCCCGGCTGCGTTCGGATTTGATCGAACGGATGCTGTGCTTGTTATGGAGTTGTGCTTCCAGCAAAGTTGCCAGTGGACCGCTGCTTTGAAGCACGAGCAGACCTTGGGGAAGCCTGACCTTGCGGTCGCCAGCCAGCGACAACAGCAAACTGTTTGCAGACTCGAGGTTGGCAGGATGCTTGACCAGATAAAACACATAATTGCTCAGCGTATTGACCAGAACTTCCTTCGAATGCGAATCCATGGCCCTCCACAAATGCTGCAAAGCGCGCGATGGATCCGCATCCCTGGGCGTTGGAGCAGGAGCTGAACTGCTGGCAATATGATTGAGGCGAAATGGAATTGGCATAATCTTGCAAAAATGGCATTTTTTTATTCGTGCACATAGGTGGGGTCGGCGTTGCTTTAGTTCGCCGGCGTCTTGGCTCATTTTTTGTCATTGCATCTCACGGGATTTGCAGTCGCTTTTTCGATAGGTTTTGCGTCTGGCAATCCAGTGCGCACGCTCGACTGATGCCAATGGAACCGAAACGATGACGTCGACCACTTACCAAAACGATTACAAAACCACTCATGAGGACGACATGCCGGTTACACCTATCCGCGTTTCACCATCTCCGATTCCAGCCGTTCCGCAGGCTGGCGACAACGGCGCGGCGTCATCTGGCCGAACGCCGGGGCCGGGAGTGACGACGCTGGTGCACGACGCGCGGGCCCGGATTGCCAGCGACAGCGCCAACAAGACAGCCTTGATCCGCGCTTTTCTCGAATTAGGCAGCGACGTTCCGCACCTGCAAGCGAATGTGCAAGCCATTGACAAAGCGCCGGCCGGGCCACAAGAGCAGGCTGACCTGCAAAGCCTGCACCAGGCATTGTGAGAGATGGCCATCGCGATCAGGGCCGGCGAACCGGCAAGCGCAGAAGAGTTCGAAAAAATCCTGCGCCAGCTCGACGATGGCGAGGAGCGCGACGTGATGTCCTTCCTGACGAAATACCGCGACGAGATCTATCCAGAATTTGCCAAGCAATACAGCAAGGCGCTGCACGCTTGCGGCCACTGCACTGATCCAGTCGAAGTGCGCGCCAAGAACTCCCATGCGGCCATCAACAAGGTGCGCGATGTTATCAACGCTGAATCCACTAAGGCCACCCGGCTGATCGAGCAGGCCGGGCGTGCGATCTGGCTGGAGCGGAATTTGCGCGACCAGGTGCCGCTGGCTGAAGGCGCCATGGAACTGATTATCAACCTGCAAGATCGCCAGGCTGATCTCACTGAACATCACACGCAAATTGCAGTGATGGACCGGCTGGCCTCCGGTCTGCTGAGCTTGTCCCAGGGCCGTGTCCAACAACACCAAGTCGAGCAGATCGTCTCGAAGTGGGACAACAAGAAGAGCCAGGCCTGGTCGAAACTCAAGCCTGAACGTCAGCAGGAGGAGCGCGCGAAGCTGGCCACTGCGGTAGAGGAAGGCCGCGTAAAGCTTTATGAAGCAATCGAGCACTTCAGTTTCATCCTCGATCACGGGCAGGCACTGCCGATGGAAATGGAGCTGTTCGATCTCCCGTTTGGCGTTTATCAATACAGCCAGCGCGTCACCGAACCGATCCATACCAACCGCAGCATGATGGGCATCACCTGCATGACGCTGGCCGATGCGCTTGATCATCTCGACCGCATGCTGTTGGACGATTACAAGTTCAATTACCAGCTTCATCAGGGAACGGCGTTTGCGTCTGCGCTCGAAATCGGTGGCGGCCAGCCATGCCGTGCCGACATGAAGGAGTTGCAGGGCAGGCGTCTGGCGCTGCAGGAATTGCAGCGGCCGGCACTGACCTTGTGCAAAACCGTCAGTGCCACAATCGCACGCGTCAATGAAAACCTGCTGCTGCTGGACCAGCTCGGCCTGCAGGGAAAAAGGCAGGAAGTGGCGGCGGAAGTTCATTTCCTCACCGATAGCCTGCAATTTGCTGCCAGCAGCCAGATCCAGAATGCCTTGTTTGGTTTGCAAGAGGTCATCTGGTTTGCCGGCAGTGCCGGAAAGAATGACATGCGCGCCAATCCGGCGATCATCAGTTGTAACGAATTCATCACCGAACTCAAGGATGTCTGCAGCGTTGCGCAAATGTATACGGCAAGCGGAAAAGAACTTGATAACCCGTATTTGCGCCCCATTCCCGAGAACACGGACCCCATGCATTCGACCATTCTTCAGCGGCTTGCCGAAGCCGTTGCAGACAGCCATGGCCGTATCGATGCGCTCGCCGTTGCCGTCAATGGGATGACCGTCAGCGGTCTGAATCCCGCCGGTTTGGCATGGCTGAAAAAACAGGTGTTTGCATCATTGCGGCCGATCAGGACCTTGTTGCAAAACCTGCAAACCGGTTTGCAAGCCAAGCTGGAAGAAAATCCGGTAGTCAAATCGGGCAACACGCGGCAATTGAAAAAAGCGCGCTTCAATGCGAGTCAGTTCATAAAAGGCCATCACATTGATGCGTATGCAAAAAGCGTTCTCGACCAACAGGCAGAAGCAGAACGTCAAAAAATTGCCGAGGAACTCATGGAGGCCGTAAACGCCGATGCGCAAGCCCGGCAGCTGGCAGAAGCTTCTGGCTCAAAAGGCAAGAAAAAGAGCAAGCAAAAAGGCACGGCAAAACCGGCCGCCGGCAGCGCTGCACAATCGACACGGTCAGCGCCGGCATCGAGGGCACTGGAAATTCGCAAGACGCCTTTGCAGCAGGCGCGCGATGCCATGGAAATCTGCCGCAGTGAGAACGCTTCGCTCGAGCAGCGGCTGGCGCCAGAGCTGCAGTGCTTGAAACAAGCGCAGGACGGTGTGGGGTCAGCGACTTCAACCCAGGTCAGCAATGCCGGTGAATGGGCAGTCGCCTTGTTAACCGAACAAATGGAAAAAAATCGTGCTGTCCTCGACCTGTGCGGCAAGGTGCAGGGGCCGCAACACGCGGGGGAAATCGGCGGCTTGCGCCAGGAGTTGGCTGCCCAAGCCACACAGATTACACAGCAGATCACCGATCTGGAACGATCGACCAAGGCGTGTGCCGAATCGTTGTTGCGCCAGGAGTGTTTCACCAGTCTTGAATTCGACAAGGTCATGAAGCTGGTCGAACTGCGCCAGATACGCGCCTTTGGCCAGGGTGCAGACCTGCACCGCCAGGTGCGCCGAGTGGCGCGCAACATCGAGGGACAGGTGCTGCGCAACGCTGACAACACCCTGGTTCTGGAGCCGCGGCCGCCGCACATGCAGGGGCTGGTGCTGGGCTACCCGCTGGAGATTGCCGATGAGCCACGGACGGCGCACGCCGCTAATGCTGCAGGTGCTGCAGGTGCGGCAGGTACGGCAGGTACGGCAGGTACAACAGGTGCGGCAGGTACGACAGGTGCGGCAGGAGCACAGCCAACAAAGCGCAGGATCGTCCTTCACGCCCACTATGACCCGCAAACCCATGCACTGAGCAGTTGCAGCCTGAAATCCTGGGAAGAGCGGAACTGGAGCGTCAACCAGGATACTGGCCAGCCGGTGTTGCGCGAGCCGCTGTCACTGAACCAGTTCAGCCGCTTGTTGCCGCTGCTTGATGGACAGAGCAAAAAACCGTTTGGCTGGAAGACACTGTTTCCGGCAACATTGACACCGCAGATGATTGCGCAGGTGCCGCCGGCGACACCGGGCACGATCCGCGCCACGGCTCTACGGTAGTTTCACTCGGCTGCCGGCAGACGTGCGGGCTGGTCCTGCGCGCGTGCCGGCGCATGCCGGCCATTGCACAGGAATGAAAACGTGGTCACGCCGGCCTTGGAGTCGACGCCGAGTTCGCCGCCATGCGACTTGGCAATCTCGCTGGCAATGTACAGGCCCAGTCCCAACCCGGCACTCTGGTCATGGCCTTCGCCGCGCCAGTAGGGCTGGAACAGGCGCTGGCGGTTTTCCTGCGGGATGGGCTGGCCGAAATTCGACACCAGGATCTGCAAGGTATCGTCGGCGAGCATGGCCCGGACGCTGACAGGCTGGCCGGGTTCGCCATATTTCAATGCATTGATCAACAGGTTCGACAACAGTTGGCCAATGCGGCCGGGGCTGCAATAGAAAACGCCGTCAATTTCGATATGGCTGATGATGGTGCGGTCCGGGTGGGTGTTTTGCAACTCGTCGATGACCTGGCGGATGGTGGCCGCAAGCGTGGTGGTCTCGACAAAATCCAGCTGCAGGCCCGTGCCCAGACGGCCGTGGGCAAAGTCCATCAAGTCATCAGCCAGGGCGGCAATGCGCTGGCCACTGCCCAGCGCGCCTTCCAGCAATTTTCTCAGCATCGGTTCGACGGGCAGGCGCAACGCCATTTCCATGCCCATGCAGATCGACTGCAGCGGGGTGCGCAGGTCGTGCCCCAGTACGCCGATGAATTGTTCACGCAGTTCGCCGTTCCTGCGTTCGAGTTCCAGCGCATCCTGGCTGCGGTCGAGCTTGGTTTCGGTTTCCAGCTGCTGGCCGATCAATTCCGCAAACAGAGTCATGGAACCCAGCGTGGGCGTTTTGGAAATTTCCAGGGGCAAGCGGTCGAATGCAAACAGGGTACCAAAATATTTGCCGTCGGCGCGCAGCACCGGAACCGAAACATACGATTCAAAGCCATAGGTTTTTGGCGTCGGATGATCCCAGAATACCGGGTCCAGGCTGGCGTGATCGATGACGATCGGCCGCATCGATCGGCAAACGTCCCGGCACAGGGTGGTGGCGACGTCGACCTGGGCGCCCACACCGAGACCGAAGTCCATGTCGTCCAGGACGGCACAAATGGTGAAGTCGACTTCGGTGACACGGGCGATGGAGACAAAGCGCAGACCGCTCATCTCCGTGATGGCACGCAAGACTTGCGGTACCGCCCGGATGGACTCGATCAGCCTGATATCTTGTTCAATAGTCATACTGTGGTGGGAGTTGCCAATGCGAAACTTGGAAGAACCGCCATGATAGTGAAAAACTGGAACTACTCCAACTGATTTATCTCGAAAAACTGTAACAAAAAATGAATCCGATTGCTGTCACTCGACGTAGGAATTTTTTTGATAAATGTTGAGGAAATCGACTGCCGTTCGCGCGGGTGGTCAATTCAGCATGTGCACTTTCCCGAGGCCTTGGCGGCCGTTCTGGTAAATTGCTGCGTTGATCAATGTACAGTACGAAGCCGCCGCTTCACACTGCTTCACGCTGCTTCACAGGGGCTCACATCGTTTTTTGGAGAGATGGAAAATGGTTTCGGTTTTTACGCCGGTGCAGCGCGCAATGGCGACGCAAGATGCCGTTTTCGGAACAGTGGCGACAGCCAACGCATGG
>JBPBPY010000412.1:0-5720 GCA_050954505.1 Janthinobacterium lividum | reverse complement strand
CCAGGCCAGCCTGTCGCAAAGTGTTTGCGTGGCTTCGGTCGGCGCCAGCGAACTGGTGGACAGGTCGACATGAACAGCCAGCGGCGCAGGTGCATCGGGCCTGATCTGCAGGCGCTGCGCAAGCCAGGTCCGGCAGGTTGCCAGACCAGCCTCGGACAAAGCGCTGCCATAGGTCTCGAGGGCAAACCGCATGACATACGGTCCATATCCTGCCGGGGAAGCCTTGCCCGGATAGTGTTTCAGGAAAACTGCCAGCTGACCGGTGAATTCCTCCAGGTTGCGCTGCGAATAAGCCTGGTCGGGAAACGTCCTGGCGAAAGCGACATGCGTCGACAGCAGCGTTTCCATGAGTTGTGCCAGCCCCTTGGGCATCGGCCCGGCGCCCGGATTAAACGCCTTGCGCAGCATGGGTTCGAGGAACAGGCTGCGCAACTCGTCTTCATGGAAACCTTCGTAGCGCTGGGTCGGAATCGCATCGATGAAATTTTGCCGTGTGCGTCCATGCAGCATGGTGCTGTTGCCGGCTGCCTTGAGCTTGTTCCCCTTGGGCAGGGTGTAGCGCACCCCATCGATGACCATCGTGCCGTTGTCGAGCAGCGAGCGGAAAAAATTCAATGCGCGCGGTCCCGCGAGATTGGCTTCGTCCAGCCACAGTTCGGCGCCAGGTGTCGTCATCCATTCGCGCATGGCGTCATTGAACGCAATGCCGGCGCTGCCGTTGCCGATATCGCAGGCATTGGCCTTGATCACTTTGCCGGAACTGCTGCCAGCCATTGCGTGGCTCTTGCCGGCCCCGGGCGGACCTTCGGCAAATACCATGTTTCCGGCATTGGCCAGCAGGCCGGCCTTGCGGCGATTCATTTCCGTGTTGGCAGCGACCGGCAAGCCCGCGTGCAGTCCCAGCGGGCCAACCTGGGTCCGTATGTTCATTCCGCTGCGCGCGCGCAGCACCAGAGGGGGCAGCTGCAGAGTGTGCTGGATCGAAAGATCGAACACCACACGCAGGACCTTGTTGGTCAGCTCGGCCATGTTGCCCGGCTTGCGCATCTCTATTAGCAAGGGGGCGACGTTTGCCGGATCGCCCGGCGCGGCGTCATTCGGGCAGACTTCGGCAAACAGCTGGCGCACGGTGTCGAGGTCGAGGCAGTTGAGCAGCTTCCAGACATTGTTCTCGAGGTCTTTCAGGTGGTGGCAGCCAGCCAGCAGCTGCGCCAGTACCTGGCCATCGACATGTTGCGGCGGCAGATATTCCATCTGTTCGGGAAACAGCAGACGCAGCCCCATGCGCACACGTTCATGGTCGTCCATACCCTTCGCGCTGTCGACCTGCACGACTTCGCCGATCAGCATGTCCTGATACAGGCTGCGCATGGCAAAGCCGCGTTGCTGCGGCTGGTTGAACAGATGCCGGCACAGCATGTCGAAACGTTCGAAATTGAAGTTGGCCGCCTGGCCCGCCATCACGCCGCTGTCCTTGACCAGTGCGGTCAGCTGCTGCAACCGCGACAGCAAGTCGGTGAGCTGCGCTTGACCGAGATGTCGATACACCGGTGGCTTGTTTTCCGGCAGCAGATGGTACAGGCAGGCTCTTTCCCACTCGGCGCGATCGGCGAAGCGGTCGGCGAACTGTGGTGACTGGCGATACTTTTGCAGAAATTTCTGGTCGTCGGAAAATATTGCTAGCCGGCCCTTCAGGCTGCCATTGGCAAAACTCAGCCGCTTGCCGTTGATGAACAGGTAATGCGGCGGGTTCAGCAGAGGCGCCAGCAGCTGCGCGACGTCCGGATTCGCTTCCAGGCCGTACAGGCAGACCAGCTTGCCCTCCTGCAGATCCTTGAGGAACTGCAGGGGTTTTGCTTTGAGCTTGATGAAGTGCTCGGGGTCGTCGTACTTGACGTCGAAGGACAGGAACAGTTCGTCGGCCTTGGTTTCCTTCGTGAAGTGAACGATGGTGGCTGCCTCGCTGCGACCGATGAATCGCGCAGCCAGGCCAGCGTCCGACGAATGAATCAGGTTGACCGGCCGCGACAGCGCCTGGTCTGCGGGCGCCGCCGGCAAGGGTTTTGCGGGCAGGACATGCACACGCGAGGCGAACGGCGGCATGGGTTTGACATGGGCTGCGGCCGCCACCTTGAAGGCGGCAGGATGCAGCATCAGCCGCATCCACTCGGTATCGGTCAGGTCATCGCTGATGAACACCAGCGGCTCGGCATTGTTTCGGGCCGCCTGGGACAGCAGGGAAGGCTGCCTGGCCGGCAGGTCGTCCTGGCCGATGTAGTCGATGTCGGCAATGACCTGGTTCAGGGTGGCCGGATTCACGCACAGGATGCCGCGGTAGCCTTCCACCATCAGCGCTTCAATCGAGGCCGCCGGGAGCTTGTTGGCGACTCGCTCGCTGATCTCGTCACTGCTGGGCTGGTTTTCCACCCTGATGTGAAACCCCTGGGCCTGCAGCACCTTGATCTGGTCTTGCAGGTAGGGGTCGCCTGGCATCGGGCAGCGCAGCACCACCGGCTTGCTCTTGTCAAGCTGGCTCAGCCAACCCGGACGCATCTGCCAGCCCTTGCTGGCGTTCTCGGGAGTGGACCAGAGCACATCACGCCATTCAGGGTCGTACTGCAGGTCGATCAGCTGCACACCCTGAGGATGCCGCTCGGGTGGCGAAACCGGTACGTCGGCCAGCGCCGACGCCCGGAACCCGGTCATGTCCAGCGGCATGGTACGCGTAAGCTGGGCCAGCGTCAGTGGCCGGCTGGTGTCGTCGACATTATCCAGCAGCAGGATGCGCACATTGTTAGGCAATTTTTTTCCGCCCAGTTCCTGGCGCTGCATCACTTCATTGAATGCTTCCAGTCCTTCCGGCGCATAGGCGGAGTGGTTGAAGATCAGCGTGCCGCCGCTCTCCAGCAGGCTGTCATACTCGCCCGCCACCGAAGTCGGCTTGCGGTCGCGCACGATGCCTTTGCCGGTCAAGCGGTCCTGCATGCTGTCGTCATTCAGGAACACGCAGGGTTCACCGCGTTCCAGCAGCACCTGCTGCAGGGCGCGGCGCACTTCGGTGAAATTTTGTTCGTGCACCTGGATGGCGCGGTGTTCACGGTTTTTCAACATCGACGCGATGCCAGGGTCTCGTTCCAGGTCGGCGCCCGGCTTGCCGAAGCTGTGGCGCGCAATGTGCTGCCTGCGCCGCAGTTCGCTGGCTTGTGCACTGCCGGCCAGGGCGCTGGCCCCGGGACGGAAGTCGCTCGATGGCGCGGTCAGTCCGGGCGAGTTGGATGAGCCTGGAGATGCAGGGGCTGCTTGCGCGGAAATGGCTGCAGCAGTGGAATGGGCTGCATTGACCGGGCTGGTGAATCGAGGTGTGGCGTTCAGGGGCATGTCGTTTTGCCGATGTGGCCGCCATACCGGGCTTGCTGTGCGCAGCCAGGGCGTCGCCTGCGCTGCGGCAGGTGCTTGCCAGCCTGCCCATGCGAACCATGGCAGCCATCCAGGGCGTGCGCAAGGAAATCCCGATTTAACCTGCCTTGTTGGAAAAAAACCGATTGTCGCAGTGAGTCGTATCAAGGCAGCAAGCGGTTCCATCGGTTTTGCCGAATGACCGTTCCTGACAAGAGGATGCGCGGGCAGAGATGCTGTTGATATGCTGCGTAACGTCGATGAATCCGGCCTGAAGATCGCTATTTGAAAAATACAGGCCGATCTGCGGGCGCTTTTTCAAACGCGGTTTTCCCATACAGTTGCGCACACATCAGTTGCGTAGCCGCACCAAAGCGTTGTTTGCATCAAGCTAAAAATGTTTTGGATTCGCACATTCAGGTCCCTCGGCAGGTCGGTGGTATGGGCTTATGCAACATGGGCTGGCAAACGACTGCAGAAGTAATTACGACAAACAATTTCCGAAAAAGTTGAAATAATGGAAAATGTTTCCTAGTAAAAACTTTCTATTGTAGAATTGCTTGGATGACTGGCTGCAGCGTGCCGACCAGCCATTATTTGCCAACCTCGACCGCAGCCAGACAAATGGGCGGCATTGGTGTCTGATTTTTTAGGTGGGCTTGAGCCAGGCTGGAATCATGGTGTGGATGATTGATGAAAAATGATGGAAACTGACCGTCTGGTTTTCGAGGAATTCGAACGGCGAATCCTGTTTTCTGCCGATGCCGCCATACTTGCGCCATCACTGGCAGGCTCCGGGACGCTGATTCAAGAATTGCCGCAATATCAATCAGCAGCGCTTCCAGTACAAATCGCCGCAGCATCCAGCAATGCCGCTGAGGAAGTGTTGCCACGCCATGAAGTGGTGTTCATCGACGGTGCACTCGAAAATGCAAATCAATTGGCCATCGACCTTGGAGCCCCTCAAAATGGCTCTCGTACATTCGATGTGGTGATTCTCGATACCGGAAAGGACGGCATTGCCCAGATCAGCAACTATCTCGCGTCGCAGCAGAATGTCGCTGCCATCCACATCCTGTCCCATGGCGCCGATGGCGAACTTCAGCTAGGGTCGACGCAACTTGACAGCGCCAACCTGATTGCCAACGCCATCGCCATTTCCGGATGGGGCACAGCATTGGCCAGCGGCGGCGATATTCTGCTGTATGGCTGCGACGTGGCCGCCACCGCCAGCGGTCAGGCGTTTGTCGACAGCATTGGCCGCCTGACCGGTGCAGATATCGCTGCCAGCTGCGACCTCACAGGCAGCACCGCCAGACAAGGCGACTGGATACTGGAATATTCGCGTGGAAAGATTGAAAGCCAGGTTGCAGCAGATGCGGCAACCCAGGCTTCGTATGGCGGCATCATGGGGCTAATCGTAGTTTCCAGCAATGCCGATAGCGGCGTCGGTTCACTACGACAGGCTATCCTTGATGCGAATGCTTCCAGCGGCGCCGACATGATCGAATTTGCGGTCGGTGCTTCAACCATCACTCTGGCTACATTGCTGCCCACGATTACCGACACGGTGAGAATCGATGGCACCAGCGCATTCGGTTATTCGACTGCGCCGGTTGTGGAAATCGATGGCGCGGGCCTGTCCGGTGCCGGTCTGTCGTTTGCCACCGGCGCCGGCAATTCGCAAGTGCAGGGCCTCTCGATCATCAATTTCGCTGACGAGGGCATCGTCGTGGCAAGTGGCGCCGACAATTTGAAAATCCTGGGCAATTATCTCGGCTTGCGCGCCGATGGCACAACTGTCCTTGGCAATGGGAACGGTATTACCATCGCCTCCTCCAACAATCTGATCGGCGGTACCGACGCTGCCAGCCGCAATGTCATCGCCGGGAGCCAGGGCGATGGCGTGCTGATCACCAATGGTGATGACAACACGGTTGAAGGAAACTACGTGGGCACCGATGCCGCAGGCACTGCCGCTGCAGGCAATGGCCGGGCCGGCATTTCGGTCACCGGGGGAAATCATGCGGTCATTGGCGGCACGGTTGCCGGCGCAGGCAATTTGGTTTCGGCCAATCAAATTGACGGCATCTATATCGGGAGCATGTCCAACACTGCACTGGTTGCAGGCAACCTGGTCGGACTCGATGTTTCAGGTGCCAATGCACTCGGCAATTCCGGCAATGGCATACTGATCGATGGCGCCACCGGCGTCATCGTGGGTGGAACAACTGCTGCCGCCCGCAATGTGAGTTCCGCCAACGGCGGCGATGGCGTCAATGTTACTGGCGCAAACAATACCATCATCGGCAACTACCTCGGTA
>JBPBPY010000476.1:0-5727 GCA_050954505.1 Janthinobacterium lividum | reverse complement strand
CGGTGCAGACCATCCGCCAGCTCTCGGCCGATACCGCCGTCAAGCTGACCACGGCGCGCTACTACACGCCCAATGGCCGCTCGATCCAGGCCCGTGGCATCGTGCCGGACCTGATGGTCGATGAGAATGCCGATGGCGACGGCGCCAACGGCATGCGTTTGCGCGAAGCCGACCTGCAGAAACACCTGATGAACGACAAGGACAAGTCGGGTGAAGAGGTCAAGGCCAGGATCAACGAACTGCAGGAACAGCAGCGCATCGCCGAGATGGAAAAACGCCGCAAGCCGCTCGAGTTTGGCAGCAAGGATGATTTCCAGCTTGTGCAGGCACTCAATTCGCTCAAGGGCCTGCCAGTCAAGCTGTCGAAGGCCAAGGTTGAATCGAAGGTCGAGGAAACCATCAACAACAAGGACCTGCCGGTCGAAAAGAAACCGTAACGAGCCTGGCCAATGCGGCATTCCCGTGCCGGATGTTGCGCTGGCCGTCCGCATGCGCGGGTGGCAACTGGCTGCCGCTGGGACGACTGCACAGCATGAACGACCAACAATTATTGCGCTATTCGCGCCATATCCTGCTCGATGAAATCGGCATCGAAGGCCAGCAGCGTCTGCTGGCAGCGCATGTCCTGATCGTTGGCGCCGGCGGGCTGGGCTCGCCGGCTGCCCTGTACCTGGCCTCGGCTGGGGTCGGCTGCATCACGCTGGTCGACGACGACGATGTCGACCTGACCAACCTGCAGCGCCAGATCGCCCATACCACTGCCAGGGTTGGCGAGCGCAAGGTCGATTCGGCCCGCACTGCGCTACTGCAGATCAATCCCGGCATCAAGGTCATGGCGCTGGCCGAACGCGTCGAAGGCGATCGCCTGGCGCAGCTGGTGGCATCAGCCGATGTGGTGCTCGACTGTTGCGACAACTTCGCCACCCGCCACGCCGTCAACCGCGCCTGCGTGGCGGCGGGCATACCGCTGGTGTCGGGTGCCGCGCTGCGTTTCGATGGCCAGGTGGCAGTGTTCGACAGCCGCATCGACAATGCCCCTTGCTATGCCTGCCTGTTTGCCCCCGGCCAGCCGGTGGAGGAAATGCTGTGTTCCACCATGGGCGTGTTCGCTCCAATGGTTGGCATCATAGGCGCCATGCAGGCTGCCGAAGCCCTCAAGCTGCTGTGCGCCATCGGCCCATCGCTGGCAGGCAGGCTGCTGATGCTCGACGGGCGTGCCATGGAATGGAGCAGCATCAGCGTTGGCCGCGATGCACACTGCCCGGTCTGCGCAACCGGACGCGCAAGCCACGCAGGCAGGTCGGCCGACAGAACCGCCGGCAGCTCATCTGCTGATCCGGCTGCTGATCCGGCCGCTGATCCGGCTGTTGATTCGGCTGTTGATTCGGCTGTTGATTCGGCTGTTGATTCGGCTGTTGATTCGGCTGTTGATCCGGCTGCTGATTCGGCTCATGGCTGGGCCGATGATTCAACTGAAGGTTCGACGAAGGACTCGGCTGACGGCCTGGCTGACGATCAGGCCGGCATTGCCCCTGGAACCCTGCGCGTGCCGGTGCAAGGCCGCCGCCACTGAAGGCACGGATGCAGGTCCGCGCCAGCAATCAGGCTTCACGGACCTGGCCGATTTGTTATGCCGCAAGCTCGAACTCCATAGGACCTGGCCGGCAAGGGTGATCGGTTATCATCAGGCTCATCATCCAACCAGGTATGCCATGCGCCCTCCCGACCAACGCCCCAAGCATTTCTCCATGATCCGCGAGTTCCATCTCGCCGATTTTTTCACGCTGGGCAATGCCGCCTGTGGCGTGGCCGGCGTGTTCTTCGCCATGAACTACATGCTTGCCCAATCGCTGCACAGCTTCTATGCCGCCACGCTGATGGCGCCGGCGGCATTCATCTTCGATGTGCTTGACGGCCGCGTGGCTCGCTGGCGCCGGGCGCACTCCGCACTGGGCCGGGAACTCGATTCGCTGGCCGACGTGATCTCGTTCGGCATTGCGCCGGCCACGCTGGCATTTGCAGCAGGCATGCGAGGCCAGTGGGACTGGGTAATGCTGATCTATTTCGTCTGCTGCGGGGTCAGCCGGCTGGCGCGTTTCAATGTCACAGCCGAAAGCCTGGCCGACGATGGCGGCAAGGTGAAATATTTCGAAGGCACGCCGATTCCAACCAGCGTGATCTTGACCGGCGTGCTGGCCTGGGCGGCCTGGCATGGCCGCATTGGCGAGAGCCTGTATTGGAGCGAGGTGATGATCGGTCCGTGGTCGCTGCATCCGCTGTCGCTGCTGTTTTTCCTCTCGGGCACGATGATGATCAGCAAAACGCTGCGTATTCCCAAGTTCTGAAACGGTTGCCGTCGATGTTTCTTTGCCAGGCAGCGACGGCAAGGATTTTTCTTGCATGGTATATTCAAAATGCAATAAGGGTTTTCCGAGGCTGAATCGTTTTCAGTCTGGTGACCCGGTTGCACGTTCTCAGGGCGGGGTGTGATTCCCCACCGGCGGTGTTCAGCTTGTCGTGTCTGCATTGTATTGCACGGTATCCGGTCAGCCCGCGAGCGCTTGTCCAGGTTGGCGATATTGCCGAGCTGGCGAGGTCAGCAGATCCGGTTCGATTCCGGGGCCGACGGTTCAACTGATGCCAGTGCGGGAAACCGCCGCCGGCACAGTCCAAAGTCCGGATGAAAGAGAACGGGATATCGCTTGGCCATGCCATCCTTTGGCATGCCGTGGTCCCGTGCGCCCTATTTATCGACTCATGCATAAATAGGAATCCTGCAATGTCAGTTCATTCAATTCAATCCCACACTGCATCGGCTGCTAGCCGAGTCGCCTTCATCCAGTCGTCCTGGCACAGGGAAATCGTCGACCAGTGCCGGCAGGCATTTGCCGAGGAAATGGCAAGCCACGGCATGGATAACGATGGCATCGATTTCCATGCGGTTGCCGGCGCATTTGAAATTCCGCTGCTCGCACAACGGCTGGCCAGGAGCGGCAAGTACAGTGCCGTGGTTGCCACCGGCCTGGTCGTCGACGGCGGCATCTATCGTCATGACTTCGTTGCGCAGGCCGTCATCAGCGGCCTGATGCAGGTCCAGCTCGACACCGGCGTGCCAATGATTTCAGCGGTACTCACGCCCCATCACTTCCACGCGGGCCAGGAACACCAGCAATTTTTCCGCGAACATTTTCGTGTCAAGGGCCGCGAAGCCGCGCTGGCCTGCATCGATACGGTCAGCAAACTCCAGGCACTGGCTTGATGCCAGCCACACTTGAGGAAATCCCCATGATCCAGTTTCTCGTGCAGGACATGACCTGCAACCATTGCATTGGCCATGTCACCGATGCCGTCCACAGCGTCGCGCCGCAAGCCAGGGTCGACATCGACCTGGCCAGCAAGGCGGTGGTGATCCACCATGGCGACGATCGCCAGCGCATCGCCGAAGCCATCCGCGATGCCGGTTACACGCCGGTCGCGTCATAACTGCCTGCGGCGCGGCACTGGCGAGCCGCGCTGATATGTCGGCCACCGAACAGACGGCGGCACCGGCAGCGCATAGACTGAAGCCTTTACCTGTTCAGGAGACAACATGCGAAAACCAGATTGCACCCGCAGCGACACTGGTGCCGGTACCCGCACCGCTGTACGCTCACAGGCTTTCATCGCACGGACGTTGCTGTCGCTGGCCGTACTCGGCGCCGCATTGGCCGGCGCCAGCGGCACGGTGCACGCGCAGCAAACCGAGGAACAGCGCTACCGTGCCGAAGTCGCTGCCTGCAATAATGGCAGCAGCAACCAAGACCGGGCCACCTGTCTCAAGGAAGCGGGCGCCGCACGGGACGAAGCAGGCAAGAATCATCTGTCCGATGGCCGCGGCGAATTGCGCAGCAATGCCGTCGATCGCTGCAAGGCTCTGCCCGCAGGCGACCAGGATGCCTGCATGCAGCGCATCGAAGGCCAAGGCAGCACGGAAGGCAGTGTCGGCAGTGGCGGCATCCTTCGCGAACTGGTTGTGCCTGACGCACCGAAGTAATCCGCGGACCTGGCCATCGACCTGACCGGTTTGAAGGATGCTGACGACGCGCCTGTCTGTACAGGCCCATGCATACCGCGTACCGCGTACCGCATACCGGCTGACATGGCTGGTTGAACGCCGGCAGGCCCGGCGCCTTGATCCAGCCAGTCATTTGGTAACCCCACCCATTTTTC
Organism: Janthinobacterium lividum; assembly: GCA_050954505.1. Classification (GTDB taxonomy): domain Bacteria; phylum Pseudomonadota; class Gammaproteobacteria; order Burkholderiales; family Burkholderiaceae_D; genus JAQGMO01. Next base: position 1,518 of record JBPBPY010000476.1, on the reverse strand, counting down.
CGACCTGGAAAATCCAGTGCTGACGAGCGTTGACGACTCGGCAGCCAACCAACCAAGGATGCACACATGAATACCATCAAGAAAACTCTGGCTCTTTCCCTGTTTGCAGCGACTGCATTTGGCACCATCGGTGCACCGGCCATGGCGCAAGGCATGCAGACGCCGGCCGTGGATGCGCACCAGCTGGCGCTGTATGCGCGCATCGACCGTGGCATTTCTGCCGGCTTGATCACACGTGAAGAATCACAGCGTTTGCATGAGCGCGATGCGGAGATCCAGCGCATGGAAGTGGATTTTCGCCGCGATGGCAAGGTGACCCGGGCAGAACGCGAACAGTTGCGCCGTGCCGTGGCCAGCCTTGATGCCGATGTCGACCGCAAGCTTGCCAATGGCCGCCGCCACGAAATGCGCACTGGCTCCTGAGCCGGCACGCTGAACCCTGTTCGTCCCTGCCATCCGGCCTGAACTGCCAAGGGGCGAAAAAACCGCCCTGCGACCACTTTATCTGCAACCGGCAATCAAGCCAGCAAAGCCAGTCAGGCAGATCGGCGCAGGTGGCATGGCAAAAGATCGACCACAGCGGACCTTCGGGTCCCTTGTTTTTTGTGCCATCATCTGAACGCTTTTTCAGCTTTTTCTTATCTGAATCGCGATTATTTTCACGGTTTGTTGAACCAACCGGCCTGGTCGCAGTCGTACTCATGGCAGCTCGAGATTTGCGAATAATAATCAAGGAGTTTGACAATGACGACGAGAGAATTGCATCACACGCATCAGCAGCATGAAGTCTCCCATCTCAATACCGGTTTTCTGCTCTTGATTGCCGGCCTCGGCACGTTCTGGACCGGCGTCGCCTACCTGTTGTTCTAGGAATCTGCACTGGTGCAGCACTGACGTTCAGGAGCGCGACTTGACCGGCATGGCCTTGTCGCGCCAATCCGGCATTCCCTTGCGATACCAGTACAGCGATTTGTAGCCCTTGCCACTGGCCAGGCGCGACGCCTTGTACGATTTCCAGCATTCCGGACCATTGCAGAAAAAGATCAAGGCTTTTCCTGCCGGCGCGCGAGCCAGGGCAGAAAAGTCATCCACATCCGCATTGAAATCCTTTTCCTTCAAACTACGCTCGATGTACGGCAGATTGATTGCGCCGGCAATGTGCGCCGCTGCAAATTCCTTCGGTGTACGGGTATCGACCGGTATTGCCCCGCTGGCGATCAGGCGGGCAACTTCGCTGGCATCGACCAAGGTAACGCCGGCAATTGCTGGTGGCGTCAGGATACCGAGGGTGGCAAGGTAGCTGTAGGCAGCCGTGTCGGCGGCAATGGCAGCCTGCAACTTTCCAAATCCGGCGGCATCGGCTGAAGTCGCCCAGCGTAACAAATTACGCCTGTCGTCATCGGGCATGGTTTTCAGTACCGCAATGCCGTTCCCGGTCGGTACCGGTCGGGATGCCTTGAGAATGCTGGCGCTGCCAGGATGGCTCTTGATCCAGCCCAAGGCCTCGTTTTGTTCCGC
>JBPBPY010000358.1:0-5735 GCA_050954505.1 Janthinobacterium lividum | reverse complement strand
ACGGTGTGATGGTCGACTCCGAGGTGGCCAGGCGATCCTGCTTGAAGACCCGGATCACCGACAGGCCGCTGCGCCAGGGACCGGCGCGCCAGCCCGTCTCCAGGCCCAGGCGTGACGCCGGTTGCAGCGGCAGGTTGCCGTCGTTGTCGAGTTTGCCGTGCGACGTATCGGCAAATCCGCGCAGCCAGGCTCCGGATCCTTGCTGGTTCCAGCTGATTTCGGCTTCGGCGCCGCGGATGGTGGCGTTGGCCTGCTCGAAAATGCGCTCATTGAACTCACCACCGGGCTGGCCCTGGTCATCGAGCAGGATGCCGGTCTGGCGCCCGAAAATATAATTTCGCACATGGTTTTCATACAGGTTGGCCTTCCAGCGCAGCAGGCCGCTGGTCTTTTGCAGCGACAGCTCCAGGTTGCGCGAGGTTTCCTTGGCAAAGCCGCTGTTGCCCACATCATAGGTGCCGGTGGCGTCATGGGCACCGTTGAAGTACAGCTCTTCCGTGGCCGGTGCACGCTGCGACAGTGAAGCAGTGGCGCCGATGGCGTAACCGGGCGTCCAGCGCCACAGGCCACCAAGCGAGTACGAACCGAGGTCGAAGGAGCGCTGCGGCGGCAGCGCCTGCTGTGGTGTGCGCTTCACCGCTTCCAGGCGCGCACCGGCCGAGACACGCAGCGCTCCGAAATCGCGTTCTTCGACCAGGAAACCGGCCAGCCCGCTGGATTTGGTCGTTGGCAGGGCATCGGCATTGCCGGTGCTGGCATCGAGCGCGGCAAACGAGGAGGAATTGGTTTGTACGCCAAAGGTGCCGCGCCAGCCGGCCAGCGGCTTGTGTGTCAGCTCGAGACGGGTTTCCAGCGCACGGTTGGAAAAGCGCGTTTGCGGCACATTGTCGAGATCGAGTTCGGCATGCCGGTAATCGGTATAACCGAGCTTCACGCGCAGGCTGTCGAAACCATTGAACGGCTGCCTGACCAGTGCATCGAGATCATAGCGGCTTTGTTGCTGGTCGATCACCGATCCTTCCAGGGTCGGGTTGCCGTAGCGGTTTTGCAGCGACGCTGCCGAGATGCCGACATAGCCCCAGCTTTGCACATACGAAGCACCGGCGCCGACGCTGTCCTGGCGCGAAAAGGTGTGTGGCAAGGTGCCCGAGGCCGAGGCACCGTCGCACTGCCTGGCATTGCCGGGAATGCGGTAGTCACCGGCGTCCATGGCGCTGGCGTCGACATGCAAACCGATCTGGCCTGCCGAGGTAACGAGCGACATCGAGCCGTTCTTGCTCTTGTCGGCACTGCCGTAGCGCAGCTCGGCTTCGCCGCCGGGCTGTGGCGGGAGTTCGACGGGAATGCGGTCATCGACCACATTCACCAAGCCACCGATGGCGCCCGAACCGTACAACAGTGCGGCCGGCCCGCGCAGGATCTCGATCTGCCTGGCCGAAGAGGCGGAGCTTGCCACCGCATGATCATTCGAAATGGCCGATACATCGCCCACCGACATGCCGTTCTGCAGCATTTTCACGCGGGCGCCTTCCATGCCGCGGATGATGGGGCGCGAAGCGGCAACGCCGAAGCCCGAGGAGGAAACGCCGAGCTCACCGGAGAGCGTCTCGCCCAGCGAGCTGCCCAGCTTGTTGCGTAACTCGTCGCCGGCCAGGATCTTGGCAGGCGCCAGGATCTGGGCGTTTTCGCCGGCGCCAAATGGCGCTGCGGTGACCACCACGTCGGGCAGTACGGCAAGCGCATCCGCCGCTTGCGCCATCGCGGCAGAGGGCAGGGTGGAGAAGGCCAGCAGTACGGCGCTGGAAATGAGGTTGGGTTGAAAGTGCATGGTCATTCCTGGAAAACTGGGCGTTGACTTGGCCATCGATGCGCAGCATCGGAAGTGGACGACAAGTCAGGGGCAACGATAGCCGACCCGCCAGATGACGGCCGCGGCATTGTGCCGGGCCGGCGCACGGCGTGCCGGGAGGGAGATTGTCGGTTTGCCCACAGGTGATGGCTGAACACGACGCGTCGTGCACTGCAGCGCCGCATTCATGGGAAGGCAGCTTGCAGACAGGGACGGCCGCGACAGCCAGGCCAGGGCGCTCAGTTACGGGGCGGAGCCCGTGAGGAAAAATGCTGATGGAACGGCGCGTGCCAGGAAGAAAAGGCCAGCCGGGCAGCCGGGCAATGGCGCATCTCCAGCACCGCAAGCGCAAACTGCGGCGTGTGCAGGACAGCTGGTGCGCTCAGGGCATCGAAGGCCAGGCAGGAGTGATGCGCGGACGGGTGGTTTGGCTGGTCGGGAGCAAACAGGGTTTCCAGCCCGCTGGCAAAGGCGCCAAGCGCCGGCGCCGCAATGACAGCGCCGGCCCTGGGTGCAGCACGGCCGGCGCCAGCGTGAACGATGCCGTGCAGCAGACCTAGCGACTGCACCATCAGCACGATACCCGCCAGCAGGACCAGAAGCAGCCTGCGGGATGTGTGGGAAGGGCGACGGAAGCAATGCATGTGCGGCGCTGGGATCAGGAAATCGGGAAATCAGGAAATCAGGAGTCGGGGAATCGGAGCACGTATCGAGAAGCACATATCAAGAAGTACGTATCAAGAAGTACGTATCAAGAAGCACATATCGAGAAGCACGACGGCACAAAACGCCAATGAAACCTTGACGCTATTTTTTGCAACTTGGTTGCATTTTACGGGAAAACGAAACGTGCGGGCAACTGCGCCGCACGTTTTTTCAACTTGTCTCAGTCGCCGTACAGCTTTTGCTTGAGTTCGCGCCGTTGTTGCGCTTCCAGCGACAGGGTGGCCGTTGGCCGTGCCAGCAGGCGCGGGATGCCGATCGGTTCGCCGGTCTCTTCGCACCAGCCATATTCGCCGCCGTCGATACTAGCGATCGATTGCTGGACTTTCTTGAGCAGCTTGCGTTCGCGGTCGCGCGTGCGCAGTTCGAGTGCATGCTCTTCCTCGATCGTGGCGCGATCGGCCGGGTCCGGCACCAGCACGGTTTCGCGCAAGTGCTCGGTGGTTTCACCGGCATTCTTGAGCAAGTCTTTTTCCAGCTGCTGCAGACGGGCCTTGAAAAAGGCCAGTTGCGCCGCGTTCATGTAATCCTTCTCGCCCATCTTGAGAAGTTGCGCTTCGGAGATCAGTGCCTCGTCGGCTGCGCCGGTCGGGGTAGGTTTGGATGTTTTGGTTGCCACTTCGCTCACCTTCGAAACTGCGGGTTTTTCAATTTTCACTTTGATTCATGCGGTGCCCGACTGCAGTGCCTCTTGCAAAAGCCACCACAGTTTATACCAAACATTGTTCGAGTCCGAGAATAAAAATGCTTTCCGGTAGATTCTTGCCGATAAAAACCATTTTACTGCCACGGACTTCGCCGTCGGCCCATTTTGCACCGATATCGGAGCCCATCATTTGATGCACGCCCTGGAAAATCACTTTGCGATCCGCGTCTTTCATCAGCAGGACGCCTTTATACCGCAACATGCGCGGGCCGTAAACCTGCACCATGCTGCCGAGGAATTCATCGAGCCGGGCGCTGTCGAACGGCCGTTCGCTGCGAAAGACGAAGGCGGCGATTTCATCGGTATGGCCGCCGGCCGCCGCATGCGTGTGAACGTGCTGGCCATGGGCGCTCTCGTGGCCGCAATCCGCTGCGCAGTCGGCGCCGTGGCGGTGGCCTTCGCCATGGCCATGCGCATGCGCCGCTGCATGGCGGGCCGCCTCTGCCGCATCGAGCTCGGCCAGAAAGTCGGGATCGATCTCCAGCTTTTCATTCAGGTTGAAGCCGCGGATGTCGAGCACGTCGGCCAGCGGACTGCTGGCCGGGTCGATGCGCACAATGGGCGCACGCGGATTGAGCCGTTTCAAGCGGGTCGTCAGGCGCTGCACGGTGCCGGCGTCGGCGAGGTCGGTTTTCGACAGCAGCAGGCGGTCGGCAAAGCCGACCTGGCGCTGGGCCTCTTCATTTTCGTCGAGCTGTGCCATGGCATGCTTGGCGTCGACCACGGTAATGATGGCGTCGAGCAGGAAGTGGGTGGCCACCTCCTCATCCATGAAAAATGTTTGCGCCACGGGTCCCGGATTGGCCAGCCCGGTGGTTTCGATGATCACCCGGTCGAACACCAGCTTGCCTTCGTTGCGCTGGCGCGCCAGCGACGACAGTGCCGTGATCAGGTCGCCGCGCACGGTGCAGCAGATGCAGCCATTGTTCATCTCGATGATTTGCTCGAAACTGTCCTGCAGCAGGATTTCATTGTCGATATTTTCCTGGCCGAATTCGTTTTCGATCACGGCAATGCGCAAGCCGTGCGGTTCGCGCAGCACACGGTTGAGCAGCGTGGTCTTGCCGGCGCCGAGAAATCCGGTCAGGATGGTTGCGGGAATCAATGCCATGGGAGTTCCTGTCGATAGGTCGATGCCGGCGCGCCTGGCTTACTGGGGAACCGGTGCGCGCGGTCGATCGGTAAGGTTGATGGATGCAGTCGATGGTCAGGGCAAGCGTGCAGTCGCTGCACCGTTCATGCAAATGGTAAATTCGAACAGTCAGCGCGAACAGTCGGCGCACCAGCCCTTGATGGTCAGTTCGATATCGTGGGCCTTGAATCCCTTGCCAAGCGTGTCCTGCACCACGCTTTGCAATTGCTGGCGCATGCCCGGCGTGGGCGTTTGCGCCTGGCTGTTGCCAGGCCACAGGGCATCGCCATCGAGACAGAAGACACGCGCGCAAGCGGTGCATTTGAAGTGGCCGTGCTGGTGCCCCGTGCCCTGCGCCTGCGGCCCGCGGCGTTCGCCTTCGCCTGCCATCTCGGTTCCCGGGCTGTAGCGAAACACCCTGTCGTCGCCGGCAATCTTGTGCGCCAGGCTGGCTTCAGTCAGGCAGTCGAGCGCTCGGTACAACGTTACCCGGTCCATGTCGGCAAACAATTCCTGCATGTCCTGATGTGAACTGGCGCTGGGCGCTTCCAGCAAGGCGGCCAGGACCTTGACGCGTGCATCGGTCACGCGCACGCCCGCTTCACGCAAGCGCGCCTCGGCCAGCGCCGCAGCGCTGGCCTGGCTGAGCAAGGCGTCATGACTCGATAGGGGCGCCGCTGACCGGGCTTTGCTGCTCATGCAACCACTCCTTGAAATTGACGGCGAAATGCAGAAGGTCATTATGCCGTAAATTGCAATTGGGTTGCAAAAGCGCACTGCCGGTCCAACCCAGCCGGGTAGCCGGCAACGCTGCCCGGTCAGACCTTGTCAAGGCCTCATCAAGACTACGGTCATACCCCGATCCATTCCTCACCGAGCTCCTTGGCGGGGTCTCAATTCGACAGGGGAAACATGGCCAGCATGTCCCATTTCTCCAGCGACGTCGCATAGCCATAGGCCGACCGGCTGCCGTCATCACCGTCAATACCGGAATGCCTTGGCGTGAAACCCGGCGTCTTCAGGCACAGATCGAAGGTCGTCCTGTCTTCCGTGCTGATGGCGTTCTTCACGATGGCTTCCACGGCAAAAAACTTTTTCTCTTGCACCGCGCGTTGGAACAGGTTGTTCACCGGGTCGAACAGATTGACGTGTCTTGCTGCATGCAGATCAACCAGCTTTCTCATCTCCGACTCGTTATTGCGTTCGATGATTTCCTTTGCCTGCGCAAACAGTTCAGCCGGCAGCGTGCTTTTTTCTGCGCCGGCCGGGACTTCCAGCTTGAACGCTTCGGGATGGCGCAGGAATTCATCGAGCACATCGATCAG
>JBPBPY010000117.1:0-5740 GCA_050954505.1 Janthinobacterium lividum | reverse complement strand
CTGCCTGGTAAAGAGATCGGTGAGGTCAAGCGTCCTGCATTGCACGACAGCTTGCCCGCGCGACTTGCTTCAGATTTGGAAACCAACCGAAATAAAATGAAACTGATTGATGTACACGGAGACTCATTGGCATTCACTGAAAGAATTGCCATGCCGATTTCCTTGCCAGTTCGCGCTCCGATCGTCACGCCTGCTTCCGAGCAGGCGAGTCAAACTCCCGCTTCAGGCGCTTTGAAAGTTCAACAATCGACTGATTTGGGAAACCCGAAGGCGACACCAGGCCAGGGAGCCAATTCAACGATTGCGCAACGGCTGAATGCGCAACTTGCCAACAATGCATCTGGTATTCATTCCCTGCCGACAGAGTTAAAGCTGGTTATTTTAAGCATGTTGGCAAGAAGAGCCGACCTGGACGGCATGCGTTTATCAGGAAGCGCCGGATATGCCTTAGCTTCATTACAACCCATTCCTATTAAAATCTCTAACGCCAAAGAATTGTAGCAAGTATTAAATGTTTGCAAAAATCATGCTCTTCAGTTGGACCACATCATCATAAAAAAAGAAGAGTCCGGCAGGGCAAGATTCCAGGTGCAATGCGACAATGATGGCGTTCCGCTCGATCCCGCATTACTGGGAAGGCACACCCCAGGCACCTCCGAAACAAAGTTCACCATTGGCACAGATATCTCCAATAGTGACTTGAAAAAACTCTCTGAAAGTCAAAGCAGTGTAAAGTCATTGGAGCTTGCCAAATGCGATCAATTGACAGAGCAAGCGTTGCAGTCCATTGCAACAATGAACTTGGACCATTTACGCCTGACATCGATGCCCTGGCTGCGCGATGCACATCTTCCTGTTCTCGCGTCGCTCGAGTTGGTTGGAAATCCACATTTGACCAATGCCGGAATACAGAGCCTGGCAGATCGGATGGAAGGGAAGTTTGATCCGGTCGCTTCCCGGCAGATGTCGCAGTCCTTCGTCAAACATGAGGCGTCCCGCATGCGGCCCGGCGAAATCGAGCATGATCCGGCACAAATTCAGGCTGGCGCTTTTGACAGCCATTCACTTATTTGATTCAATACGCAAGTCAGCTTATATAGTGCTTGCCAGCGTGCCTGCTCAGTGCAAGTTTGTTATTGGACACCTCGGTCCAGGTGCCATCTGAATCCTCTGGATCAAGCGTCATGTTGAGGCCGTTCGCCTCGGCACGGAATCCAAAGTGTTGATAAATTTTATAGGCATCCTGATTTTCCACCATAAGGTGCACACGCCCCTTTTTTCCAAGATCGCGTGAAAGGTTCACCGCTGCCTCGATCAACGCACCGCCTGCACCCTCAGTACCAGGATGGGTAACCAGATAGCCGATGTACAGAGCCTTGGCCGATATGGCGTACAGGAGTACGCCAACAGTTTTACCGTCTACCCGATAACTCATCGCGTCGTAATTCTTTGAATTTTGAAACATGATCATGAGGTAACCACGTACTTCCATGATCCGATGATTCCATATCTGTTGGTCTGTCCGCTTTGGCGACTGCGAGTCGTTTTTGTTGACATCACCGGACGTTGGCGGAAATGGTGTGGGGGCCAGATTCCATTGCCAGGCTTCTGGCGACATTGCTTTGATCGCTGAAACTGCCTCTTCCTTTGAAAGCTGGACAACCGGCGATTCAAGCTGTTTGTGCAAATTAAGCTCGGCAGAGTCCCCTGAGCACAATTTTTGTCGGTCTTTCTGCTGTCGAGCTGCTGCTTGCAAGGGAGTTGGACTTCGAGTCCGCCTGTAAATTGGACGAGTGCAATCGCTGACTGCAGCAGTGGCAGCGTTGGCTGGCACGAACGCGGGCGCATTCGGGTCAAGTGGCGAGCTTGGTTGTGCCAGCACGCGTTGAGGCATTCGGGGAATCATGAGCCGCTCCAGAAGTATTGGCATAAGTGGCTGAAACGACCATTTCAGTTCCTTCGGTTTGCCGATATACACAGCGCAAACAGGCCCGGCTTGGCAAAGCCGATGGTCCGGCAGCCATGCCGACGAACCAGCCGCAAACGCGCCAGAAGACTTCAGTTTGCCCCGAACAGCGAAAGAAAATTGGGCTGTCCGTTGGATGCGTTCAGGCCGCCATCTACCGGGAGTATGGCGCCATTGATGAAGCGGGCATCTTCGCTGGCCAGGAAGGCGATCACGGCCGCCACTTCCTCCGGGTTGGCGGCGCGGCCAACCGGCATGCGGTCGCGAAACGCTTCCAGAACGGCCTCATTGTTTGTCATGTCGACGGTGGCATCGGTCGCGGTAAAACTTGGCGCCACGGCGTTCATGCGCACGCCACGGGCGCCGAATTCCAGTGCCAGTGCGCGGGTGTAATTGGTCACCGCACCCTTGGCGGCATTGTAGGCACTCATGCCCCAGTCGCCACCCAGGCCGGAAGCAGACGACAGGTTGATGATGGTTCCCTTGGTCTGGAGCAAATGCGGCAAGGCGGCCCGGGTACCGAAAAAGACGCTGTCGAGATTGGTCCCCATGACGGTACGCCAGTTCTCTGTCGTGGTTTGCTCGAAGGGGCCGAAGATCGCCATGCCGGCATTGTTGACCAGGACATCGAGCTTGCCGAATTTCGCCACGGTGTCCGCGACCAAGCCATTGACATAGGCTTCATCGGACACGTCGCCGGCATGCACCAGTGCTTGCGCGGGATCGAAGCCTGCCAGGGTGTCGTGCAGCTTGTGCTGGCGCCGGCCGTTCAATACAACCAGCGCACTCTCCTGCAAAAAACGGCGTGCCGTGGCAGCACCAATGCCGGAACCTGCACCGGTGACAATCACAACCTTGCCCTTGAATCGTTCCATGATGGTCTCCTTGAAATGCGGCGGGCGGTTTGCCCGCCGCGACAAGGTTCATCATAATCGCATCGTGCTCGATCAGCACCCGCGCATTCCTGCAACGCGAGGTCCTCGAGCAGCACCCGCACATTCCTACAACGCGACGTCCTCGAAACCGGCGCGCGCTTCGGGCTGACGTGTGCGGGACATGTCGGTCATGCCAATACCCCGTTCGCCATCGATGCCTATCTCTTCCACTGGCCGGTTCCAGGCATCGGAGGTCATTGCGTAAGGCATCAAGACTTTCATGCGTTTGTCTTCGGCGTCGAGATTGGTCCGGAACACCGTGTTGATGGCCGCCGGCACTGCTTCGTGAGCGAAGCGTCCCACCGTTGCCGACATCAGATCATACGCCGTGGTGATGGTGAAACCACCCATTTTTGCCAGGTTGCGGGAATGGCTGATGCCGACGATGTTCGCTTCCTGCGCATCCTTGTCGGCACTGCTGATGGCCATGTCCCTGGCACGCTCGTTGACGCGTTGAGCGAATTTCTTGGGAGCGGCGGCGGCGGGCGGTGCCGTGGCGGCATCTTTCTTCGGCGTCATTGAATCGGCGACCGTCATGGTCGTGGCAGAAATGATCTGGAACATGCTGGTGCGCGCTTCTTCCGCATTGATGTGCTTGTGTTCGGTCAGGGCAAGTTGCGCTTCGCTGGCTTTTGCTTCGTCACGCTGGCTGACCAATTCCTGCCGTTCTTCTGGCGACGTGGCTGCGGCAATTTTTTGTTCCCATTCGGCGTTCTGGCTGCGCTCGAACTCGGCACGCTTGGCCTGTGTCAGCGAGTTCTTGTATTGCACGACGATGCGCGCGCGTTCCTGCTTGAACTCCTTGTTGACACTGCGGTGTTCGACGAACACATTGATGTTCAACGTCCAGACTTCGATCGGATTGAAGAAAATGATCTTCAGCATGTTGATCAATGCAGGGACCGCGTCGGGCGCCAGCTTGCTCTTCACACCGCTCATCAACACCAGCATCCACGAGATCATCACCGACATTGGAATCGACGCGCGGCCGATGCTGCTCTTTGGCGCCAGGTTGAGCATCGCTTCGGTCTGGGCAACGATGAACTTTTCCACCGATTTCGGATTTTGCAAATCCACGCCTTCCGGCCAGATTGCATCGCCCGTCTTCGGCCATGCCAGCATGCCGCTTTGATACATCTGGAATACCGCGGCGCGCGACTTGTACATGTCTTCGCCGAGTTCGGCGAAAACGCCAAATGCGCATGCCATGACCGACACTGGCGAGGTCACAATTTGTGCAGCGGCGCGCGCACCAATGTTTTCAATCAAGTCGGTTGCCTTGTCAGGCAAGCCCATCAGCAGCGACACCATGCCAGCCTTGAGCGCACTTGGCAACCGACCCAGCACTTTCGACATGGTCAGCTTGGCGCCTTCGATCACATCGAGCGCGCTCAGCACGATGAGCGTATCGAGGGCTTCGATGGGCATGAAGGGGTAGGTCTTGACCAGCGTTGCAATGAATTTTTCCGGATTCGAACCCAGTTCCGCAATCATCTCCTCGGTAACCTTGTCCAGGCCCGCTTCATGCATCTTCTTGGCAAACAGTGCATGCAGGGAGGCATCGCCGGCGAGGTTTTCCAGCAGGAAGCCGGCAATGCCGGACAGGCCGACACTCATTATCCAGGGCACAATGGCGTAGTCGGTCTGGGTCGCGCGTTCGAGTGCGCTGGAACCGGCCATGCGCGCAGTCAGTCCGGGGTGATTGGCGGCAGCCTTGTTGAGCGCGGCTTCCACTGCCTTGTTGCTGGAAGTAAACCGCGGCACCATTTCCGCTGCATACGCAGACGGATGGATCTTCACCTTGGCGGGATCGGCAATGACGCGATTCATCACACGCGCATTATCGCCGAATGCGTCTGATCCGCGATTGATCAACTCATTGAACAACAGAACCGATGCGTCAACGCCGACTTCTTCGCTGTTGGGGTCTTTCTCATCTTCCTTCTCGGCAATGTTCACAAACTCTGTCTCGCTGGCGCCTTTTTTCACGCACAGCGGTACTTCACAAATGTGGGCATAGGCTTTCATGCCGCGGTACCATAAGTCCATTTCCGGATTGCTGGCCATTTTCAGATCGGCTGCGGCACCCGTTGTGCTCAGGGCTGCCTTGAGTTCGGCCGCAACGGCAGGGTCGGTGGTATAGGTGCTGACAATGCGGTGAAGATTGGCTTCATCGGCACGCAGATGTGCGCCCTCCAGCGAAAGCTTGCCGGTCTGCACTGGCCATTTATAGGGTTTTCCTTCGAATTTGGCCGCGATACGGCTCATTCTGGTATGCGCCCTTTGCTGCTTCACGACATTGGATGCTCTTACTCCGGCAAGGGCATTGCTCACTACTTCGTGAAACGAAGCCAGGTGCACGCCTCGGAGTTCGCTGTCAATGACTTTGATTCGACTATTCAAAACTTCTATCGTAGCGTTGCTTGCCTTGTCATGAAGACCGCGTTGCCGGGCCTGTGCTTGTTTCAGCGCGGCAATCTGGCTCTTCAAGTCCGAGCGTTCGATAATCAGATCTTCCAGCCGTTTCTGTTCCTGTGGCGCATGATCCATGATGCGGCCGACCTGTTCTTCCGAATAGCCTTTGCCCTTGATCAAACCATTCAAGAGATGCCTGCGCAGTTCGGAGCGCGCCTCCCCGGGTGCAAACCTGGGTGGCTTGGCGGAAACTGGCGAGTTTGTCCTGCTGCGATCAAACAGCCCGGTGCCCAGGGCGCCCGGTTGTTGCGCGGTCGATGCCGCAGGTAGATTGTCGAGTTCGATGGCGGGTGTGGTGGTAGCTGGCAAGCGGTTCGGTAGCCGTGTCATTGGAACAGTCCTTGGTCAATGCATTGAAGGTTGA
>JBPBPY010000424.1:0-5741 GCA_050954505.1 Janthinobacterium lividum | reverse complement strand
TGCTGCAAAAGGCAATCGCACAGATATACAGGGATCTTGAGTCTCGTGGCGACGATATTCCTGAGACAGCGATGTGGGATCCGGAGCCGGTAGTTCACAGGAAACTGGCATTACATGCGGCCCGGCTACTGAGCAGTCGTCGTAAAGAACATCTTGACCAGGCAAGCAGTATCGCAAATCAATTTTTTGCCATTACCCACGACGAACAAATCGAACGGGTGAACCAGATTATCCAGTTGGCAAAACAATTGTGAAAAGGTCGCCCGGCTCCCTGGATCCCACTTCCCCATACCCGCGCGTCATTGAGAAGCTCTCCAGAACTTCTCAACCCTGCCCTGTACGTTCTTTCCCGCACATCAATCAATCTGACATGTCGCATGCATGAAAACAGCTCGCACGCACAAAAGATTTTCTTGCCTGCCTCCCTTCCTGGTTTTCAGTCAATCGGCGCTCAATTTCATGCTTGCAGGGAACTGTTGATTCATTTGTTAACACTTATCCAGAATGAATTGATGAAATTGAAGGGGCTGACATGGGCTTGTCTCTATGGTCATTGAAATATCAGGACATCATGTCCCGGTTCCCGAGTGCGCCCAGTGTCTTGAGTAATGAAAAAAACACCTCAGTGATTCCGCTTCAGCCGCTCCTGGGCGATTCACCCCTGAAGGGGAATCAGGCGCAGATCCATGGCGCGCACAGCAATATGGAAGCAATCGTCAGAAATGACCTTTCCCGCCATCAGTCTATGCTGGAAAATTGTTTCAAACAAATCAAAACTGGCCGTAAGGCGTTGAAGGAATTCATTTATGATCCGGCAGCCAATTTTCCGGTCATTTTGGATGAAAATTTCCCAGATCTATCCAAGAAAGATTTAAATTTCAGAAAGGCGCTCGCCCTTCGCACCGCCACAGAATGCCCTGCGATACTGGCCGTAGCATTTCCAGCATTCAAACTGCAGATGGCTGATGAGGAATTCAGGAAAGCGCTTGTTTTAATGCTTTCGCAAAAAGATGATCTTGCTCCCCTGCTGACCATCAAGCTTTCGAACGCGCTTACGCGTGGCAAGTTCGAAATCGAAAAAGCGCGACGCAAGCGAGCCCAGGATTTCCTTGCGCCCCTGGTCACGCTCAACAAGTTCGACCAATTCGGCATCCATGACCTCGGATTCATCGATGAACTCGGATTCAGTCTGAAATCCAAAGGTTATGAACTAAAGGCTTTTATCGACCACGTTAAAAAAGATTTTCTGGATACGCAGCAACTCACCGAGCAAAAATGGAAATGGTACAGCGCCTTGTTATCCGGGCCGCATCTCAAGGAAATCCAGCAACCAGTAGGACATCAGGTTTTTTGCTCAAGGCAGCTGGAAGATTTATTCGGTACAAAAGATCTTTTCGATCCGGCACTGCATGCGCCGATTCCTCCCGAGATCAAGGATTTGAATGAACAAGTCCAACAGCAGCGCGACGGTACGGACAAAATGGCACATGCCGAGTTGTCGAATTGGGTTTCTTATACCGCGGGCGCTTTTTTAAACCAAACAATCCCGGAGCGGAAATCCGCACACTTTCGAGCTCACCTGAATGCCATTCGACAGTTTCATTCCACCCACTCCCGCTATGGACTGAGCCAACAATTATCGCAAGCGATCGATCAGAAAGACGGTACAACACAGGATTACTTTGCATTTTCCGATCAGTTCAAGTCGCACGGAAAATTATTTTCATTGGCGCTTTATCCCTTGTTAAAAAATGACGGAATCAGCAGCGCCGAGGCAAATCGGTTCATTGAGTTATTGGGCAAAGAGAAGTACAAGAAAAGCAGCGAGCAGTTGCGCACAGTCACTTGCCTGCTTTCACTTGCCGAGGCGAAAAAGATGTCGCTGGAGGAGAGATGCCGCTTGTTGAAAACGTGTTTGCCAGCACAAGGTGTAGAGAATCCAACCCAGGCACTCGATAATGCCTTACAGAATATGGCATTCCTGGTCGACCTCAGTGAGATTGATTCCGATCTTGGGAAGGCATGCCTCGCGCGTTTGAAGGTATGCCAGACACCTGCAGACATTGCCGAGCTGATTGACGCATTGCTTCCGCACGTATTTTCCATTGCACACGGACAAGAGAAAGTGTTTAAAGCCCAGTTGGAAAAATTCAATGCCCAATGTCGATTTCCAAGCGGTTTGCTGAAGTTTGCGGGAAAGATTCAAGGTCTTGGAGATTCCCAGAAAGCCGAGATGATCGAACCATTTGCCAGGATGGTCAACGAGCTCTTATTCCCTGATCAGGCAGCCTTCAAAAAACGCCGTTATGACTCTTCTGCATCGGAACATATACGATTGCTTCATGAAATTGCGCCGGAAAAATTCAAGCTATGGCAAAACGAAATTGCTTCGTCGAGAATTTCATTGGCAAACAAGTTTCCGATTGTCGACATCGACACCATTGCCCATCTTGACAAACAGGTTACCGTAGACAATCTGCCTGTTCTCAGGCAGGTAATGGATGAAAAAATCACTATATCGGATGCCCTCAACAGCAAACTGCCGTCGCTGACGCCCCAAGAAAAATCCTTGATCCATCTCGTTCGAGTCAGCAGATCAAAACGGTCGGTAAGGGAGCAGATGCGCTACCTGGATACATCCATTGCGCTATCGAGTGGCAATATTTTGACGGAGCTGGAAATGTTGAAAAGACTTTTCGTCGCGAACGGCCGCAATGAAAAGTTCAAGAATGTCACCGTAGGTATGTCGGACGCGCCCATGGATCTGGCATTTTTCAATGTTGAAGTGCATAACTGCCAGGATTTCGTCACCGGTGACATCGATGACTGCAAAGCTGTGCTTAACGAATTTCACAATGGCGCCGAACTTCCAATGATGGCCTGGGATGAGAACGGCAAAATCATTGCCCATCGTACCGTCAAGGTATTGATGGACTGCAGCGGCGAAATGCCCGTTCCAGTTCTGCATGAAGAAATGCAGTATCCGAAACGTGGCGAATCGCAGGGACTGCCGAAGGAAATCTCGGATGCCCTGCACGATTCGATCGTGCAGATAGCAAAACAACTAGGCTGGCCCCTAACCACCACCGATGAAACCTTGAAAAGCAGCAAAGATTATCCCAACCCGGTGGAATCGCTCGGCAGCCCGGCACCCTATGCCTATTCGGATTCGCTGGAATATGCGAACAACTATGAAGACGACCAAGGAATGACCAATGGAAAATATGTCATTCCGAAGGTTCGGATGGTGGATATCTGACCTGGCCACTTGAACCACGCTGCCAACATCGTCAGCAGGGCCAATGCGCTACTGTGCTGCTTTGATGCCGGCAGGGGAACGATGCTGCCGATCCGATAGCTCGCCACGGCCGCTCACCGTGCGCGCGGATCAGTAGCCCACGCCGCGAACGCCACCTGCCGCGCGCAGCGATTCGCCGGTGACCCAGTGCGCGTCTTCCGAGGCGAGGAAGACGGCGACCGGTGCAATATCTTCCGGCTCGCCAAAGCGTCCCAGCGGCGTACCAGCCAATAGCTTTTCGCCCAGCTCGCCCACAAACGCGCCAGCCGTGGCAGGCGTGTTGGTGTGGCCTGGCAGGATCGAGTTCACGCGGATATTGCGCGGTCCCAGTTCGCGGGCCAGGGCAAATGTCATCGTGTCGACTGCGCCCTTGGTTGCCGCATACACGCTGGAGGCCAGGTAGGGGTCGGTGCTGAGGATCGAGCTGATGTTGATGATGCTGCCGCCGGTTTGCGGAAAGTGCTTCACGGCTTCGCGAATCGCCAGGAAATAGCCGAGCACGTTGATGTTGAACTGCTTGTGGAACGCTTCTTCGGTCAGGCTGTCGATCATTTCAAAGACGGCGATGCCGGCGTTGTTGACCAACACGTCCACCTTGCGGTGGTCTGCCTTGACCTGGTCGAACATGCGCGCCACATCGGCAGCGCGGCTCATGTCGGCCTGAATGGCAACGGCGCTGCCCCCGGCCGAGGAAATCGATGCGACCACTGCATCGGCGCCACTCCGGCTGCTTGCATAATTGACGATCACGGTCGCGCCTTCGGCGCCCATGGCCCTGGCGATGCCTGCGCCGATGCCGCTCGATGCGCCGGTGACGATGGCGATTTTTCCCTGCAATTTCAGTTGCTTGTCCATGGTATTCCTCTCGCTTTGCGATGATTGTCCGAAGCCACACGGCTGCGGTGACAGGGACTCAGCGTACGCGCATGCAAGGCAACTCAAGTGCCGGTTAATCGCACATGCTTGCCTATTCCTCGCAGCTGCGATTTCGGGGCAAAACCGGGTGTTATATTGACCTCATGGAAAATTCAATGAACGAGCTGCGCGCCATCGTCATGCGCGCCGGCGATAGATGGACCGCCACCGGCTTGCCGCGCGTGGCAATGGTGCGCTCCGAAGCATGTGCGGACCAGGTCTACGAACCCATGCTGCATCTGGTTTTGCAAGGGACCAAGAGTCTGTCAATCGGCGATCGGATACTGCGCTTCGTTCCGGCCACCTATTTTGTCGTGCCGGTCGATCTGCCGGCGTTAGGCCAGGTATGCGGCGACGCACCGGGGGAAACCTACCTCGCGCTGAGCCTCATTCTCGATCCGCCTGTCATCGCAGCGATGCTGGCCGACTTGTGCGAGAACGATGACAGAGTGGCGGGCGACGCGTTCGCCGTGAGTACCGCCAGCCCTGAGCTGATCGATGCCTGGTTACGCATGATGCGGCTGGTCGACCGGCCGCAGGAAGTGGCGTTGCTGGCGCCGATGATCGAGCGCGAGATTTTATTCCGTGTCCTCCAGGGACCGCAGGGCGACATACTGCGACAGATCGCGCGCGCCGACAGCCGGCTGTCCCAGGTGCGCCGCACGATTGACTGGATCCGCCTGCATTTCGTGGAACCGTTCCGGGTTGAACCGCTGGCGGCCATGGCAGGAATGAGCGTTGCCGCCTTCTACCGGCACTTTCGCGCGGTGACCGCGATGACGCCCATTCAATATCAAAAGCAGCTACGCCTGCTCAAAGCACGCCGGCAATTGCTGTTTGAACCCCACGACGCGGCCTCGGTTGCCTTTTCCGTTGGTTATGAGAGCGCGTCGCAGTTCAGCCGCGAATATGCACGCATGTTCGGCATGCCCCCGGTGCGTGATGTGGCCCGCTTCAAAACGCCCGCCGGGTTGCCTGATTAGGCGTTGCGCGTGTGCGCCAGCATGCGCGCGGCGTCGCGCAACGGCGCCATCCCGAACAGGCGCGCATATTCCCGGCTGCCCTGCAGGATCAGGTTGATCATCGGTTCGTACACGATGGCCAGTTCATGCTCGGGAATGGCTCCCCGCACCATCGCCACGCGCGGAATGCCTGTCTCCAGCCGCCCGTTGCCGTGCCGGGGCACGAGCGCGCGCAGGCTATCCATCTGCTCATCGATTTGTTTGTTCATGATGCATTGGACCTGAATGCAGATTATCCCGCAAGGCGAAAGCAGGATCAGGCAGGTTTCAGGCAGGATCGGATGTGCTCATGCAGCCCGCGGCCGTTACAGTGAAGTCGTCACTTTCAACCACCGTAGCCTCACATGAATGTCATTGTCATCACCGTCGCGAGCCGCGGCATCGGCGCCGCAGCCGGCATCGAAGTTGCCAAACGCGGCATGGGCGTCATCCTCACTTACAACACCGACGCAGATAGCGCATACAAAGTGGATGCCGCGATCCAAGCTTCCGGCGGTAAAACTGTG
>JBPBPY010000413.1:0-5749 GCA_050954505.1 Janthinobacterium lividum | reverse complement strand
TATGACGGCGTTCTTAAAACTCACTTCAGGATTGGATAATCATGTCGGCAGGTCAACCATTTTCCCCGCACTACGGCAGCAACCAGATCGTCACCTTGGCCGCCGGCGTGGCGCAAACCGTCGGCATCGACAAGACAAACAATCAGGCACGCATCCTGAACACCGGTGGCGGCTTGGTTCATGTCCACTGTTTCAATGGCACCAGCCAGCCTGGCACGGTGGCCACCACCGGCGACTTCCCGGTGCCGGGTGGGCTGTCGAGCGTAATCACGAAGTCGCACGGGCACGACCAGATGACATTGCTGTCGTCGGCGGGCACGACCGTCCATGTGTGCACCGGAGAGGGGTTCTGACATGGTCGATGCTGGATTCGGAAGTGCACCCCCAACGTTGGAGCAACTGCAGTCGATCCTAACCACCCAGGCGCCGCCCCCCGAGGCCGTAGTCGCCACGGCCGGGGCGGCCGGGCAAGCTGCGCGCGGCGATCACCAGCACCCGCGGCTGACCAGCACCACGGTGCAAACGCTTGGCGTCAATGGCGATGTGGCCATCACGTTTACTCGCTCGTTTTCGAAGATGCCGGGCGTGGTGTGCACGGCGTACAAGGAGACGGACAATCTGCCGGTGACCTTTGAGGTTAAGAGCTGGATGCAGGATGCAAACCTCAACTACATCGGTTGCACAATCCACGGCGGCAAGGCGCAAACGCTCCCCAATGTCGCTGGTGTGGTGCTTCTCACAAACCTCATTTCTGCGCTCAACAGCTTCAACCCATTCAGCGGCAATGCACAGGGCACGCAGTTTTCCTGCGTGGCCATTCAGGCGTCAAACTGATGAAAATCCCAATCCTGAGCGGCATGTACACGACCGAGGCCGGCGACTACCGCGTCGCTTATCCGCGCAATCTGGTCCCGGTGCCCACGGCAACCGGCATGGTGTCGGTCGGCTACCTGCGGCCGGCAGACGGCATCAAGCTGTTCGCTACCGGGCCGGGAATTGATCGAGGCGGCATCCGCTGGAACTCTCAAATGTACCGGGTCATGGGCACGAAGCTGGTGCGCATTGATGCTGCTGGCGCGGTCACCATCTTGGGCGATGTCGGTGCCGGCGGCCTGGCCACGATGGACTATGGCTTTGACCGCCTGGCAATCTGGTCTGGCGGCCGGCTGTACTACTGGGATGGCAGCACGCTGGTGCAGGTTACCGATCCAGACCTCGGCACAGTCATCGATGGGCGCTGGATCGCTGGCTACTATCTCAGCACGGAAGGCAACTACATTATTGCCACCGATCTCAACGACCCGTATTCAATCAGCCCGCTCAAATATGGGTCGGCCGAGTCGGATCCCGATCCGATCTTGGCCATCGATGAGCTGCGAAACGAAGCCTATGCGCTGGGCCGGTACTCCATCGAGGTATTTCAGAACATTGGCGGCGACAATTTCCCCTTTCAGCGCATTCCGGGCGCGCTGGTGCCGCGCGGCGTGGTCGGCACGCATGCCTACTGCCAGTACCTCAGTTCGTTCGCCTTCGTCGGCTCCAACCGCGAGGAATCCATTGCCGTGCACCTGATGACTGCCGGCGACAGCACCAAGATCAGCACCCGCGAAGTCGACATGATCCTGGCCAGCTATCCCGAGTCGGTACTGGCCGGCATCAAGGTCGAATCCCGGTCGGATAAAGCGCACCAGCACCTGCTGATTCATCTGCCTGACCAGACGCTGGTGTACGACTCGGCGGCCAGCACTGCACTGAGCCAGCAGGTATGGTTTGTCGTTGACAGCGGCATTGGCGTCAATTCCCAATATCGCGCCCGCGGCCTGGTCTGGTGCTACGACAAATGGCTTGCTGGCGATCCGACTTCGGCCCGCATCGGTGAAATGACCAGCGATGTGTCGACGCACTACGGCAATGTGATTGGATGGGAGTTCAGTACGCAGATTGTCTACAACGACGGCAATGGCGGCATCATCCATGAACTCGAGCTGGTCTGCCTGCCTGGCCGGGTGCCGCTGGGTGTCGATCCTGTCGTGTGGGCCAGTTATTCGAACGACGGCGCAACCTGGAGCCAAGAGAAGGCGAAGTCTTGCGGCAAGCAGGGCGAGCGTGACAAGCGACTGGCCTGGCGCACGCAGGGAGTCATGAACAATTGGCGCATTCAGCGATTCCGGGGCACCAGCGAGGCGCATCTATCGGTTGCACGGCTTGAAATGGCTATCGAGCCGCTTTACACGAGGCCGCGCAATGGCTGACACACCGGTTTCACTCACTCGCGCAGAGCTGCAGGAGATTTTCAAGACACCGAAAGCCATCAAGGTCTTCGAAAACGTCCAGGTCGTGGCCGCGACTATTCCGAAATTGTCGGAGGATACGATTGCCACCGCCGCACAGGCGCTGGCCGCAGCAACCACGGCTATCGGGCTGGCCAATAACGCATCCGATGCCGCCGCTGCAGTTACCTCAGCAGCCGCAGCCGCCAATGCCACCGCAGCCGCTGCACAAGCTCTTGCCCGGCAGGTTGAAGCGCTGCTGCAGACCCAGCGCAGCAGCAATGCCGCGATTGACAAGCTGCGGCGCCAGGTCGAAGAACTCCAATCCATCCTTTTCACATCGAGATAATCATGGCCATCACCATTCAGCAACTGTTTGCCCCGCTCTCTCTTGGCACGGCCGCATCCGTCATTTACACGGCTTCGGCAGTCTTGAAAAATGGCCGGGTTCGCTTAACGAATACCAGCAATGCCGCCATCAGCGTCAGCCTTTATGCCGCCGCCGCTGCTGCAGCCTCCGGCGCCGGCAATGCCTGCCTCAGCGCGAAGTCCATCGCTGGCAGCGATTATCTGGATATCGATGTGCCCACTCTGGCATCGGGCGACACCTTGCGCGGCATGGCCAGCGCTGCCGGCATCACCGTGCACCAGCTCGACGGCGTGCTGTACTCTGCTTAAAAAGTTTGCAACCGTAAACAAACCCCCGCATAATTCAGCCAGCGCAGCCAGCCTGCGTTAGCTGAGCCGACCGAGCCGCCAGCAGCTCACAAATCCCCATACATGGGAGAAGTGATGCTGCAACCACAAGCGCTCAGTGCGTCTTCGCACTCGCAATTGATGTCCATCGATGCCGCAACCGGCGCAATCGAATTCCACCACAACGGCGCACCTGCCATCATCGTCCGCGATTTCATCCGGAAGATGGCGCGCGACCTCATGGCCATTGTCGGCACTGCCGAACTTCCGCCGGTGAAACACACATTCTTGGATGGCGTCTACATGCGCGAGATGTTCATCCCGAAAGGCACGTTGCTGATTGGGAAAGCTCACCGCCTGGACTGCATCAACATTGTGTCGACCGGCGATATCAGTGTCATGACCGAGGATGGTTCCGGCCGCGTGACTGCAGGCAGCTCTGCAGTGTCCCGCGCAGGCACGCAGAAAATTGGTTTCGCCCACCAAGACACGGTTTTCATCAACATTTTCCGCACTGACGAAACCGATCTAGCGCGCATCGAATCGGCCATCGCATACGACAGCATCGAAGAATTCGATCTTCTCAACCAACTCACAACTCAAGAGGTTCAACCATGTCAGTAGGCTTAGTTGCCGCAGGCGTCGGGCTTGTCGGTAGCGTCATTTCATCAGGGGCGCAAAGCAGTGCAATTGACAGCGCATCGCAAGCGAAGACCGACGCGAATAACCAGAGCATCGCCAATTCACAAGCACAGTTCGCATCCATTCAAAAGCTGTTGTCGCCCTACGTGCAGGCCGGTAGCGGCACGCCTACATCCAGCTTCGACCAGGCCGGCTACAACGCGGCAATGACGAACTACCAGAACCAGCTTTCACAGTGGAACGGACAAGGGGGAGTTGCGAAAACAGCTTCGGCCGGCGGGCATTGGGATGGCAATTCGACCAACCCCGGCGACAACACCTGGATACCGGACGCCGCCGCGCCCGGCGCAGCATCGAATGGCCTCACTGCCGCACCGGTGGCGCCGACCCAGGCGCAGTTCACCTCACAGACTGGCGCGATGCAGGGCGGCTCATTGCAGGCGCAGCAGGACATGCTCGGCTTGAACGGAAATGCAGCGCAGCAGGCGTCGATCGACGGAATCCAAAACTCGGCGCAGTTCAATGCGCTGGCCCAGCAGGGTGAGAACGGCATCCTGCAAAACGCATCAGCGACTGGCGGGCTGCGCGGCGGCAATGCCCAGGCGGCACTAGGTCAATACCGGCCAGCCCTGCTGCAAAGCCTGATCGACCAGCAGTACAGCCGGCTGTCCGGCCTGAGCACGATGGGGCAAAACGCTGCTGCCGGTGTTGGCACGGCAGGGCTGGCTACAACCGGCGCCGTCAATACCGCACTGTCATCCAACGGCACTACAGCCGCAAACGCGGCGCTGGCGCAGGGACAAGTGACATCCGGCTTGGCCAATGGAGCCGCTAGCAGCATCGGGCAATTGGCCGGGTCAGGTGCGCTGTCAAAACTCTTCGGCGGCACAAGTGCGCCAACCTACAACACGGGCGGCTACACCGGTTCCGAATTCTCTACCGGCCTTTGAGGACAACATGGACGAAATCAATTTTCAGCCGGAAGTAACGAATCCGGCAAACGCAGTCAACAGTTTCGTGCAGGGCTACGCAGGTGGCGCCGCGCTTCGGGATGATCAGGCGGCGCAGGCGCAAAAGCAGGTGGAGCTGCAGCAGCAGGTCCAGCAAAAGCAAGTACTGCAAGATTTAGTATCGAACCCCAATGCGGGCGCAGCCGATTATGCGAAAGCAACAGCACTCTTGCCAGCCACAATGCGCGAACAATTGAAGCAGTCCTATGAAATGCTCAATACTGACCAGCAGCAAAACGCTTTAAGCACCGTCTCACAAATGTACAGTGCCGCGACAAGCGGCCAGCCAGAAGTCGCTGCTGCATTGGCTGATAAGACCGTGGCCGGAATGAAAGCGTCCGGCGCTGATCCTAAAAAAATTCAAGAGTGGGAAACTCTGGCGCAAATGACACGGGATCATCCGGAGTTTGCAAAGACACTGTTCGGGATTCGACTGTCAACAATTCCGGGTGGCGACAAGATTGTCGACAACATCTCGAAGATGAACACCGTTCAACAGTCGCAGGACGAGGCTCCGGCCAGCTTGGCAAAAAAAGAAGCGGAAGCCAGTTCCGCGGGAGCCGATGCAGCGACAAAAAATCTCAATGCTGTCGCCGCACGCGCTGGGGCGCTGGCTAAACCGGGTGTAAAAGCAACCCAGGCTGTCAGTTTTTTCCGTTCCATGGGCGCGCAAGGGCTGATTCCAAAGGATGATGTTCAAGGGTATATCGATGACATCCCAGCAGACCCAAAAGACATTCCTGCTTACCTAAAACAAATTCAGTCCTCAGGAATTTCTGCGGATAAGCAAATGGAATACACAACGCCGAGCGCAAATACGGTCGCAAATAACCGCACCCAGATTCAAGTACAAAACATGGTTGCGGCACGGCAGGCAGCGAGCGGGGGCGGCGGGAGTTCGGGCGGTTCGCGCGGGATGAGCGGGCTTTCAACGCAGCAGAACGAGGCCCTCTTCGGTGAAAACGGCGCTGTCACTACTGGCCGGCTCGATCCGAACCGACTTAACAGCCGCACTGCCGGGTTGCTTGCCGACGCTTTTATCAAGAATCCAAACATCGATATGGCGAAAACGTCCGGCGATATTGCTTTGGGCCGCAATGCCACTTTCCGGCAAAACGCGATGACAGCCGA
>JBPBPY010000355.1:0-5758 GCA_050954505.1 Janthinobacterium lividum | reverse complement strand
GCGTAGGCGAGTCCCAGCACACCCTTCCCGTCCAGACACTGCTAACCCAGCGGGCATTTCACCAAACCACATCAAGCCTTCTTCATTTCCCCACCCAGCGAAGCAACCAGATCCGCAATCATCAGCGACAGTTCGCCCGTCATCATGGTCATGTCGCCATCAAAACGTTCTTCTTCATCGCGCACGTTTGATTCCGCCGCTTCCTTGATCACGTCGAGCGGCGAGATGCGCTTGACGGTCAGGTTTTCGGTCAGCACGAAGGAGACCTTGTCGGCCCAGGTCATGGCCAGGCGGGTGCATTGCTTGCCGCCTTCGATGTGGCGGCGCACGTCGTCGGCTTCCAGCGTGTGGTTGACGTAGCGTACCGTGGCCTTGCCTTCGCCGGTGGCACGCAATTCGGTGTCCTGGTCGACGGTGAAGCCGCCCGGCGCTTCGTCGGCCACCAGCCATTCGGTCATGGCGGTGACAGGCGACTGCACCACGCGCAGGGTGTCGAGCGGGAATTTGTCGATGGCCTTGATCAGCAGCTTGATGACTTCTTCTGCCTTGCCCGATGAGCCGGCGTCGATCACCAGCCAGCCGTTGACAGGGTCGATCCAGCCGGCCGTGGTGCTGCGGATGCTGAAGGCGCGCGGCAGCAATTCATCGGTGACCTGTTCCTTGAGGTCTTTCATCTGCTTGCGGCCCGGCTTGAAGCCCTGCTGCTCTTCGATTTCCGCCGCCTTGGCCTTGGTGACCTGGTTGATCACGCTGGCAGGCAGCAGCTTCTTTTCGGTGCCCAGCGAAATCAGCATCTGCTTGTTGACGGTGTGGACCAGCATGCCGTTGTTGCGCGGTGAAACCCAGCCCTGGCTGAGCATCTCCTGGCTGGAACAGGCGGCAAAAGCCTGTGGTGTGAGCGCCTTTTCCAGCTCTTCAGGGGTGATGGCCCAGGGAGCGGGAAGACGGTAAATCATCAAGTTCTTGAACCACATGGCGAGACCCAAAAAGTGAGCCATTCTACACGCTGGAGGCCTGCGTACTGGGTGCCGGCGGCAGATATACGGCAGATCAAAGACAGATCGTTGTTGCTTTTTTGCACTATCGTCTGGCGGCAGACAGCCGGCCAAAGCGCCCGTGCCAGCCGCGGTCCTGCCGCCCTGGCCCAGCCTGCTTCAGAACTGATTGCCGAACAATTCCGCCTGTTTCACGCCGTCCTGCCCTGGCTCGCCCTGCGCACGCGTGAGTGCGCTCATGCGCACGCCAAGCAGGCGGAACTTGCGCTCCAGCGGCGCGCGTTTGAGGCATTCGCCGGCAGCGCGCCGGATCACGGCGGCATCATCGGTCGGTTCGGGCAGCGAAAAGTCGCGCGTGACAATGCTGAAATCGGCAAAGCGCAGCTTGATGCCCACGGTGCGCGCGCGATACCCCTTGCGCTGCAGGTCGGCCGCCACTTTTTCACACAGCCGCGTGAAGATGTCGCCAAGCTGCGAGCGGTCGTGACGCGCATGCAAGTCACTCTCGAAGGTGGTTTCGCGGCTGATCGATTTGGTCTCTGAAAACGTCACCACGCCACGGTCATCGATGCCATGGGCAACCCGATGCAGCCATTCGGCATAGCCAAGGCCGAAATGGGTTTGCAGCAGTGCCGGTTCGGCGCCGGCCAGGTCGGCAATGGTATGGATTTCCAGCTGCGCCAGCTTGGCTGCGGCCTTGGGTCCGATACCATTGATCTTCGATGCCTTGAGTGGCCAGATCCGGCTGGGCAGGTCTTCCATCGACAAAATCGTGATGCCGTTCGGCTTCTCGAGATCGGAACAGATTTTTGCCAGCAGCTTGTTGGGGGCAATGCCGATTGAACAGGTCAGGCCGGTGGCGTCGAACACCGCTGCCTTGATGCGCACGGCCAGCGCGCGCGTATCGTCGTCATGATTGGAGAGGTCGAAATAGATTTCATCGATGCCGCGGTCTTCGATCTGCGGCGCGACCGTGCGCACGGCATTCTTGAACAGCGTCGAATAATGCTTGTAGGCGTCGAAGTCGGTGGGCAGCAGCACTGCATCGGGCGCCAGCCTGGCTGCCTTCATCATGCCCATGGCAGAGAAAACGCCGAGCGCCCGCGCTTCATAGGTCGAGGTGGTGACCACGCCGCGCCCGGCATAGTCGCGCAGGCGCGAGAAATTGCGCGTGCCGTCATCTTGCAGCTGCGGCTGATGGCGCGAACCGCCGCCGATGACCACGGGCGTGCCGCGCAGTTCCGGATAACGCAGCAGTTCGACCGAGGCATAGAACGCATCCATGTCGAGATGGGCAATGCGCCGCGCCGGTGGCGATGTAGAGCAGAGCGGGGCGGACCCGGGATGATCGGCTGCTGCCATGGTGAGACTTTGAAATCAACAGACTGCAACTGTATATAAATACAGTTTTTTCTGCAAGGGGCTTGCGGGTTGATGCGCGGGGAACCGTCCCGCCCTGCCAGCGCCTTGCCGGCCAGCTGCTCACCGTTCATCAGCGCGAACATGTTCATCGGGATTGCGCGGGCGTACCTGGGTCCTGGGTTGCATGGTCAGTTCCAATTACCCGCTGCATCGCCGGCAGCGCCAGCAGTTCCTTCCACTTGCCAGCCCAGCAGCAGACATGATCGAAACCGGCGATCACTTTCAGGCGCGGTGTTGCCGTTGGCAGCTGGCGGTTTGAAAATGCGCGCACCACATCGGCGCCCACGACCTCATCGCGTTCACCTGCCAGATGCAGCTGGGCGATGCCTGCTACTGCGCCCGCTTGCGCGGCGGGGTCGAGCGAGCCGCTCAGCGGCGCCAGGCCATCGCGCGCGGTCCAGTAGGCCAGGTCGAGGTTGGCCGCCACGGTGACCAGGCCGGCCACATCGGTACGCCGAGCCGCCAGCAGCACTGCCAGCGCCCCCCCCGCCCGAATACCCGACCAGCACGATGCGCACCGCCCCTGCCCTGCGCTTGAGATCATCGATGGCCAGGTCGAGCGCCTCGATCACCGGCTCGGCATAGCGTGCGCTGGTCCAGTAAGCCTGGTTGCAGCCATGGCCATGGGCCGGCATGGTGTACTGGCAAGGCCGTGCCAGATAAGCCACGGCCAGACCGGTGTCGTCCGCCAGCGCCAGCCGCAAGCCAAGCGGATCGGACGGCGTTGGGTCCATCGAGGCCTGGGCTGCATCGAGATAGGCGCGTCCGTCACCCTCGAGGTAGATGGTCAGCTGCGCGCTGCGCTTGCCGCCGGGCGCAGGCATGGCCACCGCGATATCGAACGCTGGCGTGCGCACGATACCGGTGTGCCAGCCGGCAGCGGAACTCAGTTCTGCAAACAGCTGCTGGCGCGCCTGCAAGCCCGCACATCCCGGCAGGCTGGCCAGCGCTGGCACTGCAGCTGCCAGCAGCCACAGCGTGCGCGCCCGTGGCACCAGCTGCGTCAGCCTGCACGCCATCCGCAGCAGAGTGCACGCCAACGTCGTAGCCGGTGGATGTGTCGTAACTTGGGTCTGCATCGTCGTTGGCGTCTGCGTCGCAACTTGCGTCTGCGGCGTCGTTTGCGTCGGCGCTGCAGCGGGAGTCGGCGTCGTAGCCGATGGTTGTATCGTGGCTGGCGTCTGCGTCGTAGCTGATGGCTGGGTCATGGCCATGATCATGCAAATGCCATCAGCTGCACAGGCCGGCTTCAAAAGTCGTAGCGCATTTTCAGCGTGGCGGTCTGGCTGCGGAACTGCGAACGCAGGTCGCCTTCATAAGAGACTGAATACGACAGGTTGTCGCTGCGCTGCAAGGTGGCACGCAAGAGGAGGTGAGCACCATCCTTGCGCAAGCGCTGCGTGCTCGATACAAAGGCGACACCACCCAGGCTGGCCGTGGTGGCAATGGCATCGTTCTTCCATGAGCGCAGCCAGCCGGTTTGCCAGTCGCCGCTCAGGCGCCCCCAGGACGTCAGCGTTGCAGTGCTCAGGCGCGCGCCCAGTTCACTGTCGAGGTTGTTGAAGCTCTGGCGCTGGACTGTCAGGTTGGCCACGCTCAAACCGCTCTCGCCATAGCCGTCATTGCTGATGCGCGCAGCCTGCAGGCCGGCCAGTGGCGTGAGCGTGAAACCATCGCCGAGCAGCAGGTCGTAGCCGGTTTCCAGTTTCACCTGGCCTTGCCAGCCACGGTAGCTGGCATTGGCATTGCCGAGGAAGTCCACGCTGCGCACCTGCTCGTAGCTGTTGCGGCCGACCGAGACAATGCTGCTGAGGTAGGCTGGGCCGCCGCGCGCGCGCCAAGTGCCATAGACTGCCGCCTGATAGCTGTCGAGCTTGACGTCGCTGCCATTGTTGGCACCCTCGCCCACCAGATCGTTATGCAGCCAGCTCAAGGCGGCGCCAACGCCGAAATCATTGTTGATGCGCTTGTCCGAACCGACGATGACGCCATAGCCCGAGGAATGAAAACCACCGGCTTGCGCGCTGCTGTTTTGCGCAGCCTTGTTGCCCAGTATCTGGCCCCATACGCCCTGGCCGTCTGCGGCCGACCCCGCCGCCTTGCCCATCGAGCGCCCGGAGACCAGGATCAGCTGCCGCTGTGCCAGCGCGTTACCGGTCAGTGTATAGGAGGCGCCGCCGGCCAGCGCCTGCGACAGGGGCGTTGGTCCGGAGAGCTGTTGCAGCGCCTGGTTCTGCGGCGTGCCTTGCATGGCCGAGAGCACATCCAGTACCAGCTTGTAGTCATTGTTGCCAGCCAGCGCATCGAGCACGGGACCGATGGGTACCGCCGTGCCACCGGCAGCATTGGCCTTGACGGTCCACGCCGGTTTGGCAGCAATCACCGGTGCGGGCGGCACTGCCGGTGCCTCGGGCGTGGATATCACCGGCGCAGGGGTCAGCGTGCCAATGTCGACGGTCACCGGTGGCGCCACGGCCGGGGCGATCTCAGCCAACGTAAGAATCAGATTGTTGCCATTGACGGCGCTGGTCACGGTGTAGCCGCTGGCAGTCGCCGCGACAGTGCTGTTGAGCGCACCAGTGGCCGAGACGATGGTATAGCTGGTGACGTCCTGGCCGCTGACCGGCAGCAGCACGATATTGCCGCCGCTTAGATTCGCATTGCCGAGAACGGTCAGTTTGGGGAACGAAGAGGGTGACGAGGCGCTCATGATCAGCGATCCGCCAGTCTCCAGGTAGTTGCCGGTCACGGTACGGTTGCGGATCAGTTTCAAGGAAGCACCCGAGTTGACCAGGTTGTGGCCCGTGACATTGACATTGCTGTCGAGGATGGTATTACCAGACGGAAATTCAATGTCGTAGCCGGAGTTGAGCAGCTGGGCATTGCTGGCGCCGCCGGTAATCGTGCCAAAACCGGTGGTGGCGCCAATGATGGTGGTCTTGCCCGAATTGTAGGCGCCGATGGTTCCGTAGAGGGTGCCGTTGTTGACAATGGTGCCAATGTTCAGATTGGCGGCAATGGCCCAGCCCGAGGCCGAGGTGATCGTCCCGTTGTTGACCAGTTTGGTGATCGTTCCGCTTGAAGCCCAGACGCCAACGTAGGCATCGGTAATGGTGCCATTGTTGATCAACTGGGTGATATTGCCGGGAGTGCTGATCCCAACCCCGGTGGTAAAACCATTGAAATTGCTGCCGGTGCCATCGATGGTGGCATTGTTGATCAGCGTGCCGGAGGTATTTGTCCAGTTCGTGCCCTGGGTACAGGAGACATTGACTTCAATGGCATTGTTGACACAGGGTGCAGCCTGGACTGGCAGTACAGTCGTCAGGGCTGCGGATGCG
>JBPBPY010000490.1:0-5786 GCA_050954505.1 Janthinobacterium lividum | reverse complement strand
TTGCGCATGGCGGGCTTTTTCGCTGGCGATTTCTTCCGGGCTGTGGAGGAATTTATGCGCGAGTTTTTCAAAACCTTCATAACAGAGGTACAGCCCGCCCACCATCAGCAGCGGCGTGATCAGCACTGGCGCCACCGCGCTGATGGCCAGCGCCGCCGGTACCAGGATGGCCTTGTTCTTCAGTGAACCCTTGCAGACGGCCCAGACCACCGGCAGCTCGCGGTCAGCCTTGACGCCCGAGACCTGTTCGGCATTCAGCGCCAGGTCGTCGCCCAGCACGCCAGCGGTTTTCTTGGCGGCGACCTTGGTCATGACGGAGACATCGTCCAGGACCGTGGCGATATCGTCGAGCAGGGCAAACAGGCTGGCAGCGGCCATGAGGGTCCTTGAAATGGAAGGAGGATAAGGGAATCGGCAAAAAAAGTGCGGTACGCTGTGCAGGCCAGGGAGCCTGCGCGAGGCCTTGGTCAAGCGCGGCGTCAGCGAACTGTCAGCATTGTACAGTTCGTTGACATTGAGCGGACATTCGTGGGTCGTTGTCGTCTATGCAGGCCCCTGGCTTTCTTGGCAAACCTTGTCCATGGCGCAGCAGCCGCGTTCTGCCGGCAACGCAATGCAGACTCGGTTTCGGTTTTTTGCAGTGGTCCTGGCGACTGGCAATCAGCCTGAAATCAGGCGCCGCCAACCGATGGATTTGAAGAGCTGCTGGTTTGCGCTAAACCGAAATAATTGTTGATTTCATCGAGTACGATGTACATGACATCGAGCGGTTCGGCTTTTTCATAGCCCGAACCGTGCGCAGCAATGTTTCCGAGTTTTTCGATCCTCCTCTTCAGCGCCATTTTTTCCTTGTCGTCCATCTTGGCAATGATGACCTGGCTGGCCTTTATCACTTGTGACCTCAGAGGGTCGTCCTTGTCGTTCAGACGGTCCAGCAAATAAGGACGGCCGGTACCTTTCGGCAGGAAAAACCGAAAAATTCTTTGCGCCAAAAAGCTTTGTGTCGACTTTTCACCGACATACAGATTGATCAAGTCTTGCAGGTGGCTCTGGACCTCTTTCTGTTTGCGGTGGTGGAATTTATCTACGGATTCATCCTTGGTCACACCGAGCATCTTGTCCAAGGCCTTGATAGGCCGGGTTTCCTGCCCGGGCGTGTTTTCGCGCCGGAGCGCTTCCAGATTGCCGATTTCCTTGTAAATCAGCTTGAGAACTGCCTTTTTTTTCTGGTCGTAAGGCAGCTTGTCATCATCGACGATTTTTCGGTAGGCGACTTGAAAATGCTCCTGGGTGTGGGCGATCAGGCAGTTCCTGACGCCGTTGTTAAAAAAGATCATTCCATCTTTCTTTTTATGCGCATCCATCGGCTCAAGAAATATTTTTTTCTCTTTATCCATGGTTCGCCCAAAGCCGTCGTTGATATCGGACGGGTTCTTGCCGCTGCCCCATGCATACGACAACTGATGCAATGTTTCGAGTTTGGTTCTTGCAGGGTGCGCCTGGGTCACCGTCAGGCCCAGACGGCATTGCATCAGCCATTCTCGCTGGAGCTCCATGAGGTTGGGCGGCGCCTTGTCTCGCGGCAGCGGTGTCCTGGGGTATTGAATTGCGAGGAAGCGCGGCAGGTGCAACGCATCGAGCAAACGTCCCTCCACCACACTAATGAACAGATCGGAATCAGAGGGATGGCCGTAAGTTGGCTTTTCGTCAGCTTTAAGGCTATCCAGACAGGTGAGCAATCGACTTTGAAAATCGGTACCTGGCTGGTCGCGGTCGGGGTCAACGAGAAACAGCAGGTTGTCAATCATGGTCATCGGCCCGTTGCGGACAGACAACTCATTGATGAGTTCTTTCATCGATTGATCGTAGTCCACCCATGACGCTTTTACCTGTTTCCCGGTGCCGGAAACCGTGCGCGGGAATGATCTGTTCGTGCCAGCGGCTTTGTCCATTTGCATGCTCCCGATTGGTCAATCATGCACTGCAGGATGCAGGGCATGCCTGTTTTGTAGGTAACCGGAGAATTTGAAAAGGTTGCACTTTTTTCGGCGAGTGGGATGAGTGGTGCCGGCCTGTTGCGACCTCGCTGCACGCGAGCGCGTCCGGTATTCTTTCTGACAACTGCTTTTAACGGGATGGCCATGATGATCATGCCAAGAGGTGAAAAAACAAACGCCACGACCCGGGCTGAACCTGGGGCGTGGCGTTGAAAAATCAGAAGAAGCAAACCGATAGGCCGGATTCTGTTACGGCGGCCGGGCGAACCCGTTCGCTATGACAGCCATTCATCTAGGCCGTGAATTGCTCCACGGCTCAAGCTTCCTACCCGCACGCTCAGCGAGCCGCCTCAATGCGTGCCTATTTGGAATTGCTCCAGGTGGAGGTTACCGCGTTTCACCGTAACTTAATACGCTCGTCTCTGTGGCCCTGTTCCGCGCCTTGCGGCGGACGGCCGTTAACCGTCACCCTGCTCTATGGAGTCCGGACCTTCCTCCCGCTTGCATGGCCAACCGGAGTCGGGCATGCAAGCCAGCGGCTGTCTGGCTTGCTTCCGGCGGTATTGTAACCGCATCCGTTCATGCGCTGGCGCCGGCGCCGGCGTCCTGCGCACGGGTGGCGAAAAATCGCAGCATTTCTGCCGAGGCATCCGGTCCTTTGGCGTCGGTGTAGCTGCCGCTGGCGCTGCCACCGGACCAGGCATGCCCGGCCCCGTGCACCAGCCATTGCTCGGCCAGCACGCGGCCGGCGTCGTCGGCCAATACCGTGCGTGTGTAGGCATGGCCGGCAGCCCGCTCGACGCGCGCCGGCGAGCCCGCTGCTGCACCGGGTACGGCTTGCGCAAGCACCTGCTCGCCATTGCGCGGACTGACGGTCTGGTCGCGGTCGCCATGAAACACGATCACGGGAATGGCCGCCAGTTTGGCGCTGGCACGACTGCCCGCCGCACGTGCGCCCATGCCGCCCTTCATGGCGGCCAGCGCGGAAGGCAGGTCGCTGGCGGCGGCGTACGGCAATCCCGAATGCACGCCGACGGCGGCGTACAGTTCCGGATACACGGTGCCCATGATGATGGCCATGGCGCCGCCGGCGGAAAGGCCGGCGACAAACACCTGGCGCGCATCGACATGCCAGGTCTGCATGATCTCGCGCGTCATGCCGGCAATGATCGATGGCTCGCCCTGGTCACGCTTCTGGTCGATGGCATTGAACCAGTTCCAGCAGCGCGAACTGTTGGCCGCGCGCTCCTGGGCCGGATACAGCACCAGGCAAGGCTGGCTTTCAGCCAGGGCATTCATGCGCGTGCCGGCGGCAAAATCGTCAGGGTTCTGGGTGCAGCCATGCAGCATGACAACCAGGGGTAGTGGCTGGCCATGGTAAGCGCTGGGAACATAAAGTTTGTACTGGCGCTTGCCTGCCCGGTTGGCAAAGCTGCCGGAAAGAAAACGGCCGCCTTGGGTGCTGCCGGAAGTGTGTCCGCTTGCGCTGCCGGCTGCGCTGGTCTCGCCACCTGAACTGCGGTCGGTACCGTTGTTGGTGCCGCTGTCGGTGCCGGTGCTGGCACCGGCATTGGACCGATCATCTGCGCCATCACTGCCGCCAGCAGGCGCCTCCTCCGTCATCCCTTGGTCCGGTGTTTGCCAGGGCATGGACGTCGATGGCATTTTGAACAGCCTGGTGGCGGCCCCCGCCGGCACGCCAAGCTTGGCCAGCAGCCCGGAGACGAACTCTTCCTGCACCTCCATGGTGGTCGAGGCAGGTGCCGCATCGGCATAACCCCGGGCACTCTCTGGCGCAGCATGTCTTGCATAGTCTGCCGCGCCGCCGGCATCGGCGCGCGTTGGACGGGCAGTGCGGGTCTTGGCTGTGGGACTGGAGGCAGGCGGTTCGTTGATGTCACGCATGGCCGGCTTTTGCGCCTGCGCCGCAGCCTTGCTGCTGGCAGCCAGCGTTTTCTGCACCATTTCCTGCATGCTGCGCTGCAGCTGCCGGGCCACGGCCGTGGTGGCGCGCTGCGCCAGACGGTTGCTGGCACGCTGCATCGAAGCCAGGATTCGTTGATTGAATTTCATCATGCATCCTTTACGTCAGGGTTTATCGGGTGCGGGAAGCAAGCGCTTTCTTGACTTCTGCACTGGCATGCAAGGCGCCCAGCACATTGATCGAGGCAATGGTTTCCAGTGCCAGTTCGGGGCTGACATCATGAGCAATGCTGGCCAGACCCAGCACATGCAACTGCATGGTCTGGTTTTTATCACGCAAGGCTTCCAGGTCGGCGCGTGAGAAATGCTGCAAGCCAAGCACCAGGCTGCGCCGCGCCACGGTCTGGCGCAGCACTTCGGCATGGGTGGTGAGCTGGTTGCGGATTGCGGTGCGGATCAGGTCGGTACGGTTGGAATAAAACCCTTCCTGCACCAGCAGGTCAATCTGGCCCAGGTCGACCAGGCCTAAGTTGATGGTGATTTTTTCACTGTCGCTCAAACGTGGCTTGACTTCGGTGGCTTGACTGGTTTCCATGCTGGTCTCCTGAATTCTGCTTTGGGCAACAACACCGGCTGATGTCGACATATAAATCCATCTTATCGCCAAAACCATCTGCTTGCCATCCATATGGATGGTAAATAACGCTTTGCAAGCCCTGTTTCTGAAAAATGATTCGGTTTCAAGACGTTGCCTGGAAGGCGCTGTTGTAACCATGCCCCAATTATTGTTAGGCCGACCAAACACTTGTTCGGCACATTCGGGCTTCATGACATATTCCTTGCACCCGCGGCTGTTCGTTGTCCCCCGCGGCGCCAAGGTCTTGACCTTGTCTTGAAATCCATTCCAACCTTTTCAGTCAGGAATATCCAGGCCATGCATCCCGACCTCGCACTGAAGATGATGTCCCGCCTGTTCACCACCGGGCTGCTGGTCTGCCTGCCGGTGCTCGGGCTGACAATGGTTGTGGGGCTGGTGGTGAGCATCGTGCAGGTCGTCACCCAGGTGCAGGAAATGTCGCTGAGTTTCATTCCCAAACTGGTGGCGGCCGCGATTTCCCTGGTGCTGTTCGGACCATGGATGCTGCGCCAGCTGAGCCAGTTTTCCATCCAGCTGTGGGCCGGCATTCCGGCCTTGTTCTGAGATTGCCTGCCATGGCCCAGGTCTTGTCTGCCAGTGCATTTGCCATGCCGCCGGGATCAGCGTGGCTCGTTTCATCGTGGATGAATGTGGGCCTGGTCTCGTTACGGGTGGCAGTGGTGCTGGCGTTGACACCGGTACTGCGCAGCATGACGATGCCGGTTGCCGTACGGCTGCTGCTGGTGCTGGCCATGTCCTTGTCCCTGTCGCTGGTGCTGGCCGGCACAATGGCAACCGCGAAGCCAGCACCGACGCCGCCCCTGCCCTTGGCGGCATCGGGAACGCCTCCGGCTGCCGCATTGCTGCAAGCGGCACTTTGCGAACTGGCCATCGGCGCCACGCTGGCCTTGGGCATCTTGCTGGCGTTTGCTGCCTTTTCCGTGGCCGGCAATCTGCTCGATGTGCAAATCGGCTTCGGCATTGGCCAGGTTGTCGACGCCGCCAGTGCCCATCCGCTTCCCATCGTCGCGGCGCTGTTCAACCAGACCGCCATGCTGGTGTTCTTCCTGGTAGACGGCCATCATGGATTGCTGCGCGGCCTGGCCTGGAGCCTGCTGCATTTTCCTGCGGGCGCACCGTGGTCACTGGCGCAGATGGACAGGCTGCTGCTCGGCCAGGCAGCAGGCCTGTTTTCCCTGGGCTTTGCGCTGGCCGCTCCGGTGGCCTTT
>JBPBPY010000241.1:0-5797 GCA_050954505.1 Janthinobacterium lividum | reverse complement strand
CGTGATAGGCCTAACCCCATGTGTCCAGGAAATGGCGCAGCATGGCGCATTCAGGGTGCCTGCAATTGTGCCTTAAAAACCGCACGCGTTGTTGCTCCCGTTGATAGTTGATATATGCCGGCGCAATATCAGCTGTTAGTATTAACATGCGCCATGCCCAGCATGACCGAGAGGTCTGCAGCTGCGCCCGCATCGGCCGACTGCCGGCCGCCGCCGCGTTGACACAACGCAGTCTTGGTCCAGAGACCGCCAACCGGCAAACGGCTTCGGGCTATGATCGGCACAATGGCTTCATTGACGCCAGCATGCAGTCAAACACGCAGCCGCCCCGGCTTCGCCAGCGGCTTTCGGCAGGTGCTGCTGCGCTCGGCGGCCTCGGCGCCCTGGGCACTCCAGGCGCCCTTGGCGCTTTCAGCGCTCCCGGCACGCATGGCGCCGGCCAGGCCACCCTGCGCCTGGCTGATGATCGGCCGCGACAGCAAACCTCAACCACATTACAGGAGACCATCATGAGAACGCTCAGCACTGAAGGGCAACACCAGATCGCCGACCTCGCCAGCCGCCACGGTTTTTCCACCGCCGCGGTGATGTCCATGCTCGAGGCCGTGATTGCCGGCCATGGCGGCATGGCGCAATTCAATCATGCCGAATTCGGCGGCTCGGGCCAGTGGATGAATGGCGGCATGACCATGGTGTCGGACATGTTCAACAATGACTTGAAAAACCGAGTCGATGCGCTGTGCACCGATCTGGCCGCCCTGGTGCAGAAGCAACCGGACCTGGCGCGGGTCAATCCGCGCAATGTCCAGACCCAGAGCCAGTTCAGCCAGGATGGCAGTGAAGATCATGGCAGCAAACAGCAGACACGTCACCATGGCGAAGATGGACACCAGTCCAAAGGCAACGTGGCTGGCGATCCGGCACAGGACGACGCTGCGCACGGCAACAGCCTGTTTGCAGCCGGGTCGAACGACACCGGCAACTGGTGGCCAGCCAAGCTGGGGCAGCCCGACAGCTCCGGCTCCCAGAATGCCACACGCTATGCCTGGTTCTCGGGTGCACACAGGCTGGCCATCATGACGCATGGCACGGTAAAGGTCTATGACACCCTCGACCATCAAATTGGCGGCGTTTCGCAACAGCAGTCCGGTGGCAGCACGCTGGCCTTCACCAGCCAGCATGGCGTGATCAAGCTCGACAGTCTGCCGCAAGTCGACGCCGATGAAAGCGCCGCGTCCGCAGCGAAAAAACCCGAGAGCCAGCATGCGCAGGCACCGTCTCATCAAGCATCTCAGGCAGCGGCATCGTCCAATGGCGGCACACCTGCGCATCATGCCGGTCAGTCTTCAAGCCATGGGGCGCCGGCATCGGCAGACGTCTTCATGCTGATTGAAAAACTGGCCGACCTGCGAACCAAGGGCTTGTTGAACGAGGATGAGTTCCTGGCAAAGAAGACCGAATTGCTGGGCCGGCTATGACAAGCCTGCGGCAAATCAGGCAGGCCAAGCGAGGTCTGCCGGAGGTTGACGGCAGCTGACTGCGCCAACTTCGGCAGATCCACCGCAGCAGGCCGGTAAAGCACGCCAGCAGTTCTGCAGCATGCCGGCGCCACCGCGGCGCGCTGCCAGGCAGCCGACCGCGGCCGGGCTTGGAAAGTGCTGCGCGCCTGGACCGGCCGGCACCGCAGCATGCGCTCTCTTTGTGTAAGGTCGATTCAAGTCTGCGGGCAATGCTGTTCCATCTGCGCCATGCCCTTTTGCATGTCTTCCGGGCTGACGTCGCGGATGTGGGTGGCCAGCGACCAGAAATGGCCGTACGGATCAATCACCACGCCGTAGCGGTCACCCCAGAACATGTCCTGCACCGGCATCTTGACCGTGGCGCCAGCGCCGAGCGCCTGGGCAAAACTGGCGTCGACATCATTGACATACAAATGCATCGTCACGGGTGAATTGCCCAATGCCTTGGGCCCAAGGCAATTCCATTGAGGCATTTCGTCGACCAGCATCAGGGCGGAATCGCCAATGCGCAGCTGCGCATGCACCAGCTTGCCATCCTTGCCTGCCAGGCGGCCACCCTCCACTGCGCCGAATGCCTTTTTATAGAACGCGATTGCCTCGGCGGCGCCGGCACACACCAGATGCGGCGTAATGCTGTGCATGCCTTCGGGAATTGGCTTGACTGTCGAAGTTTCCATTGAATACTCCTTGAAAAAGAACGAGGTATCGCTGCGGCACGGCGCAGCGGGTTGGCACTGCATTGAGCTTGCGTAACAAAACCCTGCGGCGGCACAGCACGATGAACAGGCATGCGGCGATGTTGGCTGACCGCCGCCGGCGAACCAGGCAGTGCGCCTGGTTCGCCGGCATTGTCAAACTGTTTCCGGCTTGTCCTCATCTTTTGCTGTTCGCTTTGCCGCCATCCACAGCGCAGACTCCCGAATATTCTATGAGAGATTATCCGGCTTGGCGACGCTTACCATGGAGCAATCGGGCTATGGAGTCGGTGTCCGTGACCATGCATGGCGGCGCAGTGCATCAGCATTATTTGCGCGTGCAATCCACAGCTGCCTGCTGGCTTTTTTGAATCGTGTATTCGCTGCCACCCGAGGTGCGAAGTGCCACCACCGTGCCATCGATGAAGTTGACACTGCTGGCGCCTTGTGCACTCAGCAAAGGCCGGCTGCTGAGGTTGACGCGTTTGCTGGTGGTGCCATCACCATAGGTAATCAAGGTGAATTGATTCGACAGCGTCACCATGCCAAGCTTACCGCATTGCAATCGCAATGGCAGCTCCGCATGCGCCGGCGCCGCCCACCAGATCATGGCCAGCAACAGGCCGCCAAATAATGCGGGCCGGACGTGGGCAGGTGCCGAGGCCACAACATGGCGTGTCTGGATTTTTTCCCGCATCATGATTCCTGTTTTCCAATGATTGCTGATCAGGTTTGTGAATGTGCACGCAGTGGCATGTGCCGCTCAGGCAATTTACCACGCGAATTAATTTGAATCATTCGTTTTACTAACGTTTTCTATTCGATTTGTTCCTTGCTTGACGCGCCAGGCGCATCTGGCACATGATTTGTCGATAATCATTGGCAAGAGGTTTTTTTGATGGCTGTCCCACGTTTTTCCCTCCATTCGCGGTTGCTGCGCTGGCCGCTGCTGGCGCTGCTTGCCGCGCTGTTTGCCGCGCTGTTGCTGGCACTGCTGGCCTGGCTGGCGGTACCGTATGCAGTGCGCAGCGTGACGGTTTCCCAGATCGAAAAACAGCTGGGCCGCAAGGCCAGCCTTGGCGAAGTCAGCTTCAATCCAGTTACCCTGGCACTGACGGCCAGCCGATTCACGCTGTACGAAGCCGACGGCACGACCCCGGCCCTGACATTCGATGGCCTGGTCGCCGACGCACAGATCAGCTCGCTGTTGCGCTTTGCACCCGTGCTGCGCGAAGTGCGCCTGCTCAAACCATCGCTGCACCTGGTTCGCACCAGCAGCGCGGGCAGCGGCCGCTACAATTTTTCCGACATCCTCGATCGCCTTGCCGCGCTGCCGAAAAGCAATGACCCTGCAGCGCGTTTTTCCCTATCGAACATCCAGCTCGATGATGGCAGCCTGCGTTTCGACGACCAGGTCAGCGGCAAGCATGCCGACATCGCCGCGCTCGACGTGGGTGTGCCGTTCGTGTCCAACTTCGACAGCGCCGTCGATACCTTTGTCGAACCCCGGCTTTCAGCCACCGTCAATGGCAGGCGCTTCGCGCTCAAGGGGCGCAGCAAGCCATTTTCCGGCAGCCGTGAAACCATGCTGGCCATCGATATCGATGCACTCGACCTGGCCAGCCTGGCGGTGTTCTCGCCGGTTGCACTGCCGCTGAAAATCAACAATGCGAAGCTGAGCACGCAACTCGATTTGCGTTTCCTGGTAGAGACCGGCAAGCCGCAAGTGACACTGGCGGGCACGGTCGACCTCGACGATATCGCGCTGTCCGATTTGCAGGCCGCGCCGTTGCTGACAGCCAGGCGCATCAGCACGCGCATCGGCAAACTCGATGTGCTCAGCGGCGACACCACGCTTGATTCCCTGGTGATCCAGGCACCTGAAGCATGGGCGGCGTTGAACGATCAGGGTGTGTTGAACTGGGCCGCGCTGGCAACAAAGCAACCGGCAAGCGCCAGCACGGCAGCCGCCGCCCCTGGTGCGCCCGGGCCTGCCAATGCCGTGGCGCACCCAGGCGGCCAGACTGCTGCAACGCCGGCTTCGATTGCGCCGACGGCGGCCAAGGCGGCAACTGCGCGCGCGGCAGTGCCGCTCGATGCGGCCCAAGCGGCTGCTTCGGGCAATGTGGCCAATGCAGCCAAAACAATCAATACAGCCAGCGCAGCCAATGCGGCCCGGTCCCCTGCCCATTTTTCCCTGGCCCGCTTCAGCATCGCCGACGGCGTGCTCAACTGGCGTGACGCTGCCAATGCCGCGCCGGCATTGAGCAAACGCTACAGCGCCATCACGCTCGAAGGCGGCCGTATCTCGCTTGATGCCGGTGCGCCACCTGCGTATCTGAGGCTTGCCCTCGGGCGCGGCAAGACGCCCACACTGGGCTTTACGGGGCAGTACGACATTGCTGCCCGACGGCTGGCTGGCCGTGCCAGCATGGCTGCACTGCCCCTGTCGGACTACCAGCCCTATCTGAACCGCTTGCTTGACGCCGCACTCGGTGGACATTTATCGCTGTCGGGCCTGGTGCTGCTGGAAAATGCCCGGCTGCGCTTGAACCAGCTCGGCATTGCCGTCGATGACTTCCAGCTGGGAGGAAAGGACAAACGCGCAGGCAGCATGACTGCCAGGAAGATCAGCGTGGATAATGCCGCTGTCGACACCGGCAGCCGGCGTGTGTTTGCCACAGCGCTCAAGGTCGAGGGCTGGTTAGGAAATCTTGTGCGCGAGGCCGATGGCCAGCTCAACGTGATGCGCTTGCTCAAGCAGACAGGCGCGGTTCCGGCAAACCGCGCTGTCGCCATGACCAACGGCGCCATGCCGGACCGCGCTGCCGCAGTGGAAAAAAGTGTGGCAATTCCATGGCGGGCCACATTGCAGCATGCGAGCCTGAACAATGCCGCAGTGTCGCTGACGGACGAGAGCATGACGCCCGCCGTGGTGATCAAACTTGCCGATATCAACCTGGCGCTCGAACAGTTTTCCACTGCGCTGGAGACGCCAATCAAGCTGGCCTTCAAGGGCAATGTCGGCAGCGGAAAGCTGGCCGTCAGCGGCAGCATTGGTGCACAGTTGAAATCGGCAGAACTCGATATCGATGCCCAGGACCTGCCGTTCACCACGCTGCAGCCGTACTATGCCAAGGGGCTCAACATCACATTTGCCGGCGGCAGCGCAAGCACGAAGGGAAAACTCTCGGTGGTATTGCCGGCCAAGGGCGCGCCGCTGTCGCTGAAATATACCGGCACGGCGCGCATTGCCGACTTCCGCTCATTGAACAAGACCACGGGCGCCGATTTCCTGAAGTGGAAAACCCTGGAACTCGATGGCATTGCCGCCGACATTGGCGGCGCCCGCCCGGTCGTCAGCCTGGCCAGCGTGTTGCTGGCTGATTTCTACATGCGCGCCATTCTGTCGGCGCAGGGCAAACTCAATCTGCGCGAAATCCTGGTCAGCGAGACGGCTTCTGCGGGGCCGGCGGCACCGGCTGCCAAGCCGGCTTCCGCAACAGCATCGGCAACCGCGTCGGCAACAGCGTCGGAACCAACGCCGGCACCAGCGGCGGCGGCCAGCACCAGCATGACGCC
>JBPBPY010000191.1:0-5834 GCA_050954505.1 Janthinobacterium lividum | reverse complement strand
GCTTTGACATCGGTGGACAACCTGGTGATGGCCGCCAGCGAGCGCTGCGCTTCATTGGCCAGCGCCGGCATCTTTGCCAGCGTCGGCTGCAACTGGCCCGGAATGGTTTCGATGGCGCCGGCGGCGCGGCCAATGCTGTCGAACGCCGACAGCAGCGCCTTCTGGTTCTGGTCGTTGAGCAGCACATTGAAGCGCTTGGTCAGCTCCTCGGCCTGGTTCAGGATTGCCATGCCCTTGCTCTGCAAATTGTCGAGCAGGCTGGGGCGCATTTCAATGCGCGCAACATGCTCCTTGCTGCTGGCCACGCGCACCTGGTTGCTGCCATCGTCATCGAGCTGTACATAGGCGATGCCGGTCACGCCCTGGTAGCCCAGCGTGCCATAGGTCGAGCGGGTAATCGGCGTGTCGGGCTTGACCGACATGTGGATCAGGATCTGCCCCGGCACCTGCGGGTCGAAACTGATTTCATCGACGCGGCCGACATCGAGCCCGCGATAGCGCACCGCTGCCTGCGGGTTCAGGCCCGGCACCGAGAGCTTGGTGGCGAGCTGGTAAGGAACGCGTTCGACGCGGTCGCGGTTGAGCCACAATGCCACCAGCGTTGCCGCCAGTGCCAGCACGATGGTAAACAACCCGGCGATCAAGGCATGCGATTTGTTTTCCATGCTATTGCCTGCTTTCTGCGTGATAGCCTTCGAGGGCGCGCTTGCCGCGTTCGCCGCCAAAGAATTCTTCGATGAAGGGATGCTTGAATGCCACCACCTCGGCCGGCGTGCCATAGGTGATCACATGCTTGTCGGCCAGCACGGCGATCCTGGTGGAGAGGGAAAACAGGGTATCAAGGTCGTGCGTCACCATCACCACCGTCAGCCGCATCTCGCGGTGCAGCGAAGCGATCAGCGCGACAAAGGTTTCCGACAGGTTCGGGTCCAGTCCTGCGGTGGGCTCGTCGAGGAACAGCAGTTCCGGTTCCAGCGCCAGCGCCCGGGCCAGTGCCACGCGCTTGATCATGCCGCCGGAGAGGTCGGCCGGCATTTTCAGGGCCTGGGCGGGATCGATGCCCACCATCTGCAGTTTGAGCAGCGTTGCATCGCGCACCAGGTCCTCGGGCAGGGTGCGCAGCTCGCGCATGGGCTGGGCCACGTTGTCGAAGGCGCTCAGCGCGGAAAACAGCGCGCCCTGCTGGAACAGCATGCCCCAGCGGTTGCGCAATTGCTGCAGCCGCGCGCCATTGCCGCCGGCACTGCTTTCATTGATGTCTTCGCCAAAAACCTTCACGCTGCCCGCAGAGGGTTTTTCCAGTCCCAGAATCTGGCGCAGCAGGGTGGTCTTGCCGGCGCCCGAGCCGCCGACCAGGGAGACGATTTCTCCCTGCGCGATGGCCAGGTCGAGTTTGTCATGGACGACAAAATTGCCGAACGCGGTGCGCAGTGCGCGAATCTCGAT
Source organism: Janthinobacterium lividum (assembly GCA_050954505.1). Classification (GTDB taxonomy): domain Bacteria; phylum Pseudomonadota; class Gammaproteobacteria; order Burkholderiales; family Burkholderiaceae_D; genus JAQGMO01. The sequence continues at coordinate 4,388 of JBPBPY010000191.1, read as the reverse complement.
CAATGGCGCAGCTGCGGCATGCGGCTGCGCATCGGTCATGCCAGTGTCAATGCCACCGATGCCATCGATGCCACCGAAGCCGTCATCGCTGCCGGTTTCCATGGCAGGGTCCGGATGCTTGCCAGGCTGCGCCGCGTTGTCGCTTGCCATCAAAACCCCACGCCATTGAAGACCACGGCAAACACTGCATCGGCGAGGATGGCCACCGTAATGGCCGTGACCACCGAAGTCGTGGTGCCCTGGCCCAGGCTTTCGGTGTTCGGCTTGATGCGCAAACCGAAATGGCAAGCCACCAGCGCAATCAAGGCGCCAAACACCACACCCTTGCCCAGGCCGATCCAGTAATTGGCAATTGGCACCGCATCAGGCAATTCGTTGATGAAGTAGGCCACCGACATGCCCAGTTCCAGCCGGCCGGCGGCCATGCCGCCGATCAGCGCCATGGCGTCGGTCCATACCACCAGCAAGGGCATGACGATTGCCAGCGCCAGCACCTTGGGCATGATCAGCCGAAAGCCGTGCGGCAGTCCCATCACCAGCATGGCGTCGAGTTCCTCGGTCACGCGCATGACGCCGATCTGCGCCGTGATCGAAGAACCCGAGCGCCCGGCCACCAGGATGGCGGCCAGCAGCGGACCGAGTTCGCGCACGATGGCCATGCCGAGGATATTCACCAGGTAGATGTCGCCGCCAAACATGTGCAGCTGCTGCGCCGACAGATAGGACAGCACGATGCCGATCAGGAAGCCGACCAGCGCGGTAATGCCCAGCGCCTGGTAGCCGATGTGGTAGATGTTCGAGAAAATTTCCTTCCATGGGCCGCGCTGCGGCTGGCGCGCAAATTGAACCAGGTCGAGAACCAGTTGGCCGATCAGGCCGATGAAACCGTAGAACTGGTCATTGAGGCCGTGGGAAACCTTGCGCAAGGACTGCTTCGACAGCCACGGCGAGGGTGTTTCGGCCGGCAAGGCCAGGTTGCCGGCCCGCTCCAGGCGCTGGAAGAATTCGTCATGGCCGCTGGCCAGCCTCAGCTGCGGCGGGCGTTGCCTGCCCCAGGCATTCCATAGCAGCTGGGCACCGAAATGATCCATCGTGGTGATGCCGGACAGATCCCATTGCGGCGTTCGGGTGTCGTGCAGCGACGACAGCGCGGCCCTGAGCTTTTGCAAGACCTGCGGCCGTGCCAGCGCCTGCACCTGCCATGGTCCACTGGCCCGGACGGTGCCCGGACCGTGCTGGTCGATGCTGAGATGGGGAGGGTCGGTAGGCGGCATGGCTGGCAGTGTAAGGGAGATCGCCTGATGCGTCACCTTCGGCAACCGCAACAGTTGTGGCAGTTTTGGCAATCACAGTCGTCAAGGGATTGGCGGGCAGGCAGTGGGCACCGTTACAATGCCAGCCATGAACCCCCCGCTTTCCGCCCGGCGCATCGCCGCCCTGGCTCTCGATCATGCTTCGCCTGCACTGCTGCCCCTGGCCGCCCGGCTTGAACTGGTGCAGGAGACCGGCTCGACGAATGCCGACCTGATGGCACGCCTGCCCCAGCTGGAGACCCCCGTGCTGCGGGTGGCGGAAAACCAGATTGCAGGGCGCGGCCGCGCCGGCCGGCCCTGGCATAGCGTGCCGGGCGCTGCCCTGATGTTCTCGCTGGCGTGGAAATTCCAGTGCAACCTTGCTGGCCTGGTCGGCCTGCCACTGGCCGTTGGCGTGGCGGTCGCCGATACCCTGGCCCGCTTCGGCCTGCAGGCGCGCCTGAAATGGCCAAACGACATCCTGCTCGATGGCGACAAGCTGGCCGGCGTCCTGATCGAGACCGCCACGACAGGCAACGGGCCTGGCCGCGCAGTCTGGGCGGTGATCGGCATCGGCATCAATGTCGCCCTGCCTGACACGCTGCGGGCGCAGATCGGCCGGCCGGTTGCCCATCTGGCGCAGTCGATTGATCGGGATGCCTTGATGGCAGCCTTGTGGCAATCACTGGAGACGCTGCTGGGGGCGTTCGAGCAGCATGGCTTTGCCCTCTCGATGGCACGCTGGAACCAGCTCGATGCCTATGCCGGCCAGAACGTCACCATCATCGACCAGGGGCAGGTGATCCACCAGGGCCGCAATGCCGGCGTCGACGACATTGGGCGCCTGCGCCTGGATGTGGACGATGGCGAGCGGCGGGGCACCCAGGTACTGGTGGTCGCTGGCGATGTCTCGCTGCGTGCAACCCGGGAGGCGTGAATGCTGCTGCTGATCGACGCCGGCAACACCCGCATCAAATGGGCGTTCGCTGCTGCAAACACGGCATCTGCCGGCCCGCGCTGCGGGTACACCGGCAATGCCATGCCAGCGCAACCGTGCTGGGTTGCCGAAGGAGCGCTGCCGGTCGAACAGGTGGAACAGCTCAATGAGGCCTGGCGCATCGCTGCAATCGACCGGGTGCTGGTGTCGAACGTGGCTGGCGCGGCACTGGGCCAGGCCTTGCAACGCCAGATCGCCTTGGCTGCCAGGGCGGATTTGCCACCGCCAGTGGAATGGTTTGCTTCCAGCCCGGTGCGTGGCGGTGTGCGCAACGGCTACCGCCAGCCGCTGCAGCTCGGTGCCGACCGGTTTGCCGCAGCCATCGGCGCGCGTGCGCTGTATGGCAACGCGGCCATGCTGGTGGTCATGTGCGGCACCGCCACCACCATCGATGCGCTGGACACCGATGGCCTGTTCGAGGGCGGCATGATCCTGCCCGGCATCGACCTGATGGCGGGCGCCCTGGCGCGCAACACCGCACAGCTGCCGGCCATTGCGGTGGGTGCCAGCGCGGCACTTTCCACTCCATTTGCCACCGATACCGGCGCCGCCATCAGCAGTGGCTGCCTGGCAGCCCAATGCGGCGCCATCGAGCGCGCATTCCGGCAGTTTTCAGCGCGCCAGCCTGGCGCTGCGCCGCCGCTGTCCTGCATACTGGCCGGCGGTGCTGCAGCGCGCATTGCGCCACACTTGTCAATTCCTCATCTACTGGCCGGCAACCTGGTACTGGCCGGTCTGTTTCATGTCGCAATGGAGTCGCCCATACCATGTTGAAAATCTTGTTTGCCCTGCTTTTGGGAGTCAATGCCGTGCTCTACGGATTGCACGCAGGGTTTTTCGACGCCCTGGTGCCCAGCGGGCGAGAACCGGTGCGGCTGCAGCGCCAATTGCACCCCGAGCGGTTGAAGATCGGTTTGCCGCCGCCGGCGCTGTCGCCGGCCGAAGTCACGCCCGAAAGTGCCGCCAAGGTCGCTACCAAGGCCACTGCAGTGGCGCCGGCGCTGGTGGCATGCACCGAAATCGGCAATTTTTTGGCCTCCGACGCCAGCCGTTTCGAAGCGCGACTGGCGCGCCTGGAGATACCGCAGCAGCCGAGCAGGCGCGAATTTCGCGACGGAATGAACTACATGGTGATGTTGCCACCGGCTGGCGGCAAGGAAGGCGCCGACCGCAAGTTGCTCGAGCTGCGCGGCAAGGGCATCACCGATTTTTTTGTAATTCAGGAAAACACGCCGCGGCGCTGGGGTATTTCACTGGGCTTGTTCAAGTCTGAAGAAGCAGCCAATGCCCATGCGGCCGAGATGGCAAAGAAAGGTCTTGGCGGCACCCGTGTGATTGTCTACAACGCCGGCGTGGTCAAGACCGTGTATCAGCTGCGCAATCTCGAACCGCAAATGGTGACCGGCATCGAGCGCATGCTGAGCGGGTTTCCGAAGCAGGAAATGCGGGCTTGCAACAGCTGAAAAGGATGCACTGGCGCTGCCAGCATCATGCACTTGACCAGACATGAGACTTTCTGTCAGTGATTCGACAGCTAGAGTTTGTAGACTGTCGTATCTGAATTGCTACAAGCTCTGGCTGCCTGATCATGTTTTCCTGTCTTTTGACTTTGCTGACCCGTCTGTTTCAACCTTGCTGCGCTGGTCGCAGCCTGGAGGAACTCGCCTTCGATCATTGGTGACCTTGACCCAAGTGCTGGCGGAATCAAGCACCGTCAAAAACAAGATCCTGTTTTTTTAATTACACATCTGCAAAATTGCAGATGTAAAATGTTTGTATATAAAAACTATATACAGACAGTCACCCAACACATTATGTTTGAATCACTCCGTCGGTGGATCTTGCAATTCTTCCAGCCCAGGGACGGTAGCGCTGAGCTGGAAGAGTTGCGGGACGATTATTGGTAAGTCGCCTACAGGTTGTTGCGCAGGGTAGTCATCTGCGGTTTGTCTACCGGGGAAACGAAGCTGTCTGGACGCAACAGGAACATGTAGTCAGCCGGCCACCATGCACCGCCTGCCCAGTAGGTCCAGCCCGACCAGACATCGGGATTGCTGGTCATGTAGGTCATCAAGGCTGCACCTTCGCTTAGGCAGGTG
>JBPBPY010000208.1:0-5837 GCA_050954505.1 Janthinobacterium lividum | reverse complement strand
GGGGGCCGAGGCGGGTGCTGTTGCCGGGGCAACGCAGTCGTGGTTTTGCAAAAATCATCGCAAAAAAAACGCCATCGACTTTCAGTGATGGCGTTTTGATGCTGTCGGACGTTTTAATCGCAATTACGAATTACCACGACGCATCATGTCAAAGAATTCGGCATTGTTTTTCGTTGCCTTCATCTTGTCCATGATGAACTCCATCGCTTCGATTTCATCCATGCTGTACAAAAGCTTGCGCAGTACCCAGATCTTTTGCAATTGGTCGGGCTTGATCAGCAACTCTTCGCGGCGCGTGCCCGATTTGTTGAGGTTGATCGATGGATAAACGCGTTTCTCGGCCAGGCGGCGTTCGAGGTGCACTTCCATGTTGCCGGTGCCCTTGAATTCTTCGAAGATCACGTCATCCATGCGGCTGCCGGTTTCGATCAGGGCGGTGGCGATGATCGTCAGCGAGCCACCTTCTTCAATGTTGCGCGCGGCGCCGAAGAAGCGCTTTGGACGCTGCAGTGCATTGGCGTCGACACCGCCTGTGAGCACCTTGCCCGAGGCAGGAATGACGGTGTTGTAGGCGCGGGCCAGGCGGGTGATCGAGTCGAGCAGGATGACCACATCCTTCTTCATTTCGACCAGACGCTTGGCTTTTTCAAGCACCATTTCGGCAACCTGCACGTGGCGGGTGGCGGGTTCATCGAAGGTGGAGGCGACGACTTCGCCACGCACCGAACGCTGCATTTCCGTGACTTCTTCCGGACGTTCGTCAATCAGCAGCACGATCAGGATGGTGTCGGGATGGTTGGCGGTAATGGCGTGGGCGATGTGCTGCAGCATGACCGACTTGCCGGACTTCGGCGACGCCACCAGCAGGCCGCGCTGTCCTTTGCCGATCGGGGCAATCAGGTCGATGATGCGGCCGGTGATGTTTTCTTCGCCACGCATCTCGCGTTCAAGCAGCAGGGGCTTGTTCGGGTGCAGCGGCGTCAGGTTTTCAAACAGGATCTTGTGCTTCGAGGCTTCCGGCGATTCACCGTTGACCTTGTCGACCTTGACCAGGGCGAAGTAGCGCTCGCCATCCTTGGGGGTGCGCACTTCGCCTTCGATGGAGTCGCCGGTGTGCAGGTTGAAGCGGCGGATCTGCGACGGCGAGATGTAGATATCGTCGGTGGAGGCCATGTAGCTGGCGTCCGGCGAGCGCAGAAAACCGAAGCCGTCAGGCAGGACTTCGAGTGCGCCATCGCCAAAAATCTGTTCGCCGGTCTTGGCGCGTTTTTTCAGGATCGCGAACATCAGTTCCTGTTTGCGCAGGCGCGCCGCGTTGTCGATGTCCAGGCCGATGGCCATTTCGAGCAGTGCGGAAACGTGGAGCGCCTTGAGTTCAGATAAATGCATGTGTGTAGGTCCCGGGATGGGAAGGTAATGGTGGGGGAGGGGACTGCGTGGTTTCGGGTATCAAGCTTGAGCTATGAAGTTTTACGGAACAGTGCCTGCTTCGGGCGGTGGAAAGCGACTTAAAAATGCTTGCTGCGGTCCAACTGCGTAATGTCCGGCCATGGGCCGTTACGACGCCGAGCGAGAACACGGGAACAACGATGCTGCTGGATAGGAAGGCACCAGGACGCTTGCCAGCCTGATGATTCTGAATACGACGGAGGCTTGCTGGGACTCATGTTACCGCAACATTGTGCGGCTGTACAACTGCGTTGAAAAGGATGCGATCTTCAGACCCTTCGCGTTGTACTGGCTGCGACGTCAGACTAGGCTGGACTGTCAAGCCAGCCGCTTTGCTGCGCCAGCAGGTGTTCGCACGCCGGATGCGAATCGCGGGTTACCCAGGGGGCACCCGCATGCAAACCGGCGCTCCGGCAATCAGGCAGCGGCAACGCCGATGTTTTCTTCGATGAACGCTTTGAGCTGGCCCTTGCCGAGTGCACCAACCTTTTGCGCCGCAACGACGCCATTCTTGAACAGGATCAAGGTTGGAATGCCACGGATGCTGAACTGGGCTGGAATGGCCTGGTTGGCATCGACGTCGAGCTTGGCGATCTGCAGCTTGCCCTCGTATTCCTTGGCGACTTCTTCGAGAATGGGGGCAATCATCTTGCACGGACCGCACCACTCGGCCCAGAAGTCAACCAGCACTGGCGTGTCGGACTTGAGGACATCGGCTTCGAAAGATGCGTCGGTGATGTATTTAATGTTTTCGCTCATGATTTCCTCGTGATGAGGTATGTAAAAGGATCGAATGCGTCAGTGGACTTTCACTACCCGCTCGTGCCTGTGCCTGGTTGTGCCAGGCCGGTATAACTGACATGGTGACACGTTTGGCAAATTCAAGTTGAACGGATGTGACAAGAGGACCTGCGGCGGAATTTTGCCAGATCATAACTGATTTTTTGCGAAAAGTCCGAAGCGGGGCGAAGAAAGTTTGCTGCGGCACCGGAATAGTGAAAATCATTTAAACTAGCGCGGCTCGATCACGTCCCGGCCCAGGCCCGGCATCGGTTCTTCACTATTTGCGCTGGCAATGACTATCAACTATCCACAACAAGAGTGCGCCGGGAGGCAGGCATGAAATGGATTTTTCTTGCGCTGTTTCTGTGTGCCATCGTGTATGTCCACTTGCGCGGCAAGGTGCGGCTGCCATTCCTGCGCCAGCTGTTCGACCATTCGTCGATCATGGCACCGATCAGCATCTTCATGTATCTGTTTTCGCGTGTACCGGTGTCGTCGCGTTACCTGCCGGTGCAGGAATTCCCCGACCTGGCACCTTTGCAGGCCAACTGGCAGACCATTCGCGTGGAGGCATTGAACCTGCTGGCGCAGCAAAAGATTCGCGCTGCCGCCAGCAATAACGATGCCGGTTTCAATTCCTTCTTCAAGGCTGGCTGGAAGCGGTTCTACCTGAAGTGGTACAACGCCAGTCATCCATCGGCGCAGCGCTTCTGCCCGCAAACCTATGCCTTGCTGCAGGCCATCCCGGGTGTCAAGGCGGCCATGTTTGCGGAGCTGCCGCCAGGCGGCAAGCTCAACGTTCACCGCGATCCATATGCCGGTTCCCTGCGCTATCACCTCGGGCTGGTGACGCCCAATGACGATCAATGCTTCATCGAGGTCGATGGCCAGCGCTACAGCTGGCGCGATGGCGAAGCGACCATTTTCGATGAAACCTATATTCACTGGGCCTTCAACGGCAGCAGTGAAAATCGCATCATCCTGTTCTGCGATATCGAGCGGCCCATGCGCTACCGCTGGGCCCAGGCAGTCAATCGCTGGCTTGGCAAGACCATGATGACGGCAGCCAGTTCGCCCAACGAGACCGGTGACCAGACCGGCGGCATCAACCGGGTGTTTTATATATCATGGGTGGCAGGCCGCTATCGCCGCGCATTCAAGAAATGGAACCGTACCGTCTACAACCTGACCAAGATCGGCCTGATCTGTCTGGTTGGACTGCTGTTCTTCAAGATATGAACCAATTCACTTTGGGGACACGCATGACCATCAGACGCCATCACCTCGCCGTACTCATGCTTGCGCTTGGCACTGCAGCCTGTACCGCATTCGGACCAGCCGTTCTGCCAGTCGGTGCAAGCGAGGCGGAAGTCACCAGCAAGCTCGGCCAGCCCACCCATGTGTATGCCGATGGCAGCGGTCGCGTGCTGGAATACATGCATGGCCCGGCGGGACAGGGTACGGACATGGTGCGCCTGGATGCCAATGGAAAACTGGTGTCGTCCGAGCAGGTGCTGACGATGCAGACCTTCGGCAAGCTGCAGCCGATGGTTTCGCGGCGCGAGGATGTCTTGCGCACGGTTGGCGCACCCAGCCAGGTACGGCGTTACCGCGATGGCTTGCAGGCGTGGCAGTATCCCTACAGGGAAAATGGCGTCTGGGACTCGCTCATGACGATCTATCTTGACGACCAGGGGCTGATGCACAGGATGGAAAATGGCCCGGACCCGGCGCGTGAGCCAAATGGCCGCGGCAGGCGTTAGCGCACCAGGTGTTCGGGCAATGCCTTGAGGCGGGGCATGTCTGTATCTATTGACTGCCATTGCTCTGCCCCACTATAGTGGCAACATGATTTCAGATTTCCAACAACTCTCGGACAAAATTTCGCAACTCACTGCTCTGGCCGAGTCGTTGCGTCGCGAAAACGGTGAGCTACGCAAGTTTGCCGCCAGCCTGACTGCAGAACGTGAAGAACTCACGCGCCGCATGGCTGAAGCAAGCCAGCGTGTCGAAGCCTTGCTCGAGTCCATTCCCGCCATCGAACACGATGCAGAGGCTGCATGACCCAAGTCAATGTAACCATCATGGGCCAGCCCTACCGGCTGGCCTGCCGCGAAGGCGAAGAAGATGCACTGCAGGCCGCCGTGAATTATCTTGATCAGCGCATGACGTCGATACGCGATGCAGGAAAAATCATGGGCAATGACCGCATTGCGGTCATGGCGGCATTGTCGATTTCTGCCGAATTGCTGGCCACGAAAACGCCTGACGGACCTTTGTCGGACATGAACATGGCTTCGGTACAAAAGGAAATCTCCGCCATGCATGCCGCGCTCGACGCTGCACTGGCGCCGCAGGAAAAACTGTTCTGAAAGCCGTGGCGAATCTGACGATTTGCCATGGCGGCAGATGCAGGCAAATCAAGGCCGCAGACGATTTATTTATTCACCATGTCTGTCAATTTACTGACGCAATTCGGGGTCAAATCGTTTGACATGTTGCTGCAATAGCGTAGACTTAGCACTCCTGCCGTGTTCGCCATTGCCATATATTCCTTGAACCATTTATGCGCATCGGTTGCGGAATTTTGTTTGATGGGAGTGCGCGTCGCTAGTCCGACGAACCCGAAGTTGAACTAACTGTGACCACCTTGAACCGTCTTGGTTCGGGATGCCGGCAAAGCGGCACAGGCGGGGCTTGATTCAAAATGGCTGCACTTCGTGCAGCCATTTCCGTTTTTTTTGGCTGTGGTGCTGCAGCCATGGCTGTTTTTTCCATGGCTGCGTCAAGTGCCGCCATTGTTATTTGCCTGCATCTGCTGCAGTCCATCCTGCCTTCATTCGTCCATCATGTCTTACTGGTTGATCAAATCCGAGCCCGGCGACGTCAGCGTCGACGACATTGCCAAGGCGCCGCAGCAGACCATCTGCTGGACCGGCATTCGCAACTACCAGGCACGCAATTTCATGCGCGACGCCATGCTCATCGGCGACCAGGGATTCTTCTACCATTCCAGTTGTGCCGAGCCTGGCATTGTCGGCATTGTTGAAGTGGTGTCGGTGGCCTTTCCCGACCCGACGCAATTCGACACCCATAGTCATTACCACGATGTCAAGGCGACGCAGGAGACACCGCGCTGGTTCAGTGTCGACCTGCAGCTCAAGCGCAAGCTTTCCCTGTTGCCTCTGAAGACCTTGCGCACCTGCGACGAACTCGAGGGCATGCCGCTGCTGGCACGCGGCAACCGACTGTCGATCTCGCCCGTGGCGCCGCACCAGTGGCATTTCATCCAAGGCTTGTTGATTGATTGATTGATCGATCGATCGATCGTCGGCAAATGACTCGCCGAACGATGCCTGGCTTGATGGTTCGACGGATCGTTGCTGCCATCGCCGCCTCGCGTGTCGTGCGCATGCGCGGAGTGTGCAGAAGCTTGCACCGGGCGTGGAGAAGTCCGCGGTGCTCCAACCATTTCTCGCCATTCTTTCCAATTTTTATTAAGAAAAATCATTGTTGCTAACAATGATTTTTTTTCTGCAATGTCATCCCTACGATTCGTCTAGCTAAAACCGATTGCTGCATGTTTTACAGGCAGCTGAATGTTT
>JBPBPY010000197.1:0-5852 GCA_050954505.1 Janthinobacterium lividum | reverse complement strand
CTGCAACCAGGTCGCGGTGATCGAGCAAGGCATGGTGGCAGAACGGTTTGCCCTCGCCGATACCAGTATGGTGCGCAAGACGGCGCTGGGCCGCGAGCTTGCCGCCCACATTGCCGATGCCAGCGCCATACAGCAAGCCAGGGGAGCGGCCCATGTTTGAGAATATCGTCACCCTGCTGCCCGAGCTGTGGGTAGCGCTCGGCCAGACCATGCTGATGCTGGCAATCGGCTTGTGTGCTGCTGTCGTGGTCGGCGGCCCGCTCGGCATCCTGCTGTTCCTGATTGCCGACGGCCAGTCCTTGCAGAATCGCCCGCTGGCACTGGTGTTGGGCTGGCTGGTCAATACGGTGCGCTCGTTTCCGTTCATTATCCTGCTGGTCGCACTGGTGCCCTTCACCCGCATCGTTGCCGGCACCTCCATCGGCCCGCTGGCCGCGGCAGTCCCCTTGTCGTTTGCCGCCATCCCCTATTTTGCCCGCCTGGTCGAACAGAACCTGCGCGAAGTACCGCGCGGCGTGATCGAAGCAGCCCACGCGATGGGCGCTTCCGAATTGCAGATCGTCTTGCGTGTGCTGCTGGTCGAAGCGCGCTCCGGCCTGGTGCTGGCCTTGACGGTGCTGTCGATCAGCTTCCTGTCCTATTCGGCCGTTGCCGGCGTGGTCGGCGGCGGCGGCATCGGTGACCTGGCCATCCGCTATGGCTACTATCGCTTCCAGACCGACATCATGGTGGTGACTGTCGCCATCCTGATTGCCCTGGTACAGTTGATCCAGTATGCCGGCACCCATGTCGCCAGGCGGCTCGACAAACGCTAAACCATTTTCATTCACCACTTCATCTTCAGGACATCATGACTTTTTTCAGCAAGCTTCCACGCCGCACAGTGCTGCTCGGCGCCTTGAGCCTGGCTCTCGCCTCGACACTGGCCAGCGCGAAGGACCCGAAGGACGTGGTCATTGGCGCCTCGTCCGGACCGTATGCCGACCAGATCAAACTGGGCATCAAGCCAATCCTGGAAAAACAGGGTTACAAGGTCAAGATTGTCGAGTTCAATGACTATGTGCAGCCCAACCGCGCGCTGGCTGAAGGTTCGCTCGACGCCAACCTGTTCCAGCATGTCATCTACCTCAACAAGTTTGCCGCCGATAACAAGCTGCCGCTGGTCGACCTGGTCAAGGTACCGACCGCGCCGATGGGGCTCTACAGCACCAAGCACAAGAGTCTGGCCGATGTGAAGGAAGGCGCCACCGTCGCGCTGCCCAACGACCCGACCAATACGGCGCGCGGTCTGGTCATCCTGAGCAACTTGGGATGGATCAAGATGCGCGCTGACTGGGACCCGATCCGGGCCTCGGAAAAGGATATTGTCGAAAACACCAGGAAGATCAAGCTGATCATGCTTGAAGCAGCACAATTGCCACGTTCGCTGGGCGATACCGATTATTCGCTGGTGACCGGGAATTTTGCCCTGGCTTCAGGAATGAAGATCACGCAGGCACTGGCAGTGGAAAAACTGACGCCGAATTACCAGAACGTGGTGGCAATTCGCAGCGCCGACAAGGACACCGCCTTCGTCAAGGATCTGGATGCGGCGTTTCACTCGCGGGAATTCCTGGATGTGACGAATAAACACTTTGCCGGTTTTTCCAAGACCGATTACCAGCTGGCCATGGAAGCGAAGAAATAATTTCGGGGGCTGAACGTAGAAAAACGACAAGCCGGCGATTCCATGAAGGGGAAGGCCGGCTTGTCGTTTTGAATGTCACGCCTGAATGTGCGGACCGCGCTTGCCAATCAACGGACCGCGCTGGTCAGCAAAACCACCAGGGCAACCGCATTCCAAAGTCAAAAGGTTCTCGACACTGACTTGCCATTATGCAATACATGGCCGCCATGTAGAGCACGACGCCACATGGCAATGCGGCCATGTCCTTGAAGCGTCCAGTCCACCCTGCCTAGAACCAATCAAATATTGTAATGTTCCAGTGCAAGCCTGGCCGACTCGGCAGGATCGGCGCCCGGCAGGCGAAACGCGATGCCGCCAAATGCCTTGACCAATGACGAAAACTCTTTACCAGCCGCCACCTTGCCTGCAGCAAGAGCCGCCAGTTGCTTGCGCACATAGCGGGCCAGCGACACGCGCTTTTGCGTCTTGTTCAAACGATAGTGACCTTGATAGCGGAAACCGTCCTCGAACAGGATTTCAAAATCGCATACACTGGCACCCGAGGCCGGTACCCGGTCGGCCCAGTTGTCGAGCACGCGGTTGGCGGCATCGATTGAGGATACGCGCGCTTTTGCCGAGACGCCATCGACGCGTTCGATCATGATGCGCGAGATATCCACTTTTTCTGCTGTTTTTTCTAGCGTTTCAGATTGCACTTTCGATCCTGACTGTAAGAGACCTGAGAGTTGTCTACATGGCGCCGCACCAATTTCTTTTCAAGGGATATTTTGCCTTGTTTTAGCACAAATTTTTCCCTCGGCGATCGCGCTGCGTGCAGCGATGCATGAATTTGGTGCGAAAGAGTCTTTCCCCGGCGATTGCCGGGCTTTTCCACCAATGCAATGTTTGAACGTTGGCAGAATCATTGTCCAATTGTGCCGAATACTGTTTCAATGATCTTTCATTGCCATTCATGCATTATATGCTGCAACGCCAACAACTGACACAATGACTGCTTGATACGCATCATGGCACCCGCCTCTCTCCAGGAGACCATTCGCTTGAGCATGACCTTTCCAAACACCAGGCCGCAACTCGGCCCTTCGCTGTTCCATACGATTGCAGCCAACATGCCCGGGATGGTGTACCAGCTGGTGCGGCACCGCGATGGCCGCTTGTCATTTCCCTACCTCAGCCAGGGGTGCAGCACGCTGCTGGGCATCAGCCTGGAGAGCCTGCGTGCAGAACCGGCGCTGCTGCTGGAGCTGATTGTTCCCGACGACCAGGAAACCTATATTGCCACCATGGCCGAGTCGATGGCCGGCATGACCACCTGGAATTGGGAAGGCCGCATTTTCATTGATGCCTGGAACGATATCAAATGGATCAATTTACGGGCCACGCCGCAAAGTGCCTCCGGCGGCAGCGTGCAATGGGTTGGCATCATGACCAATATCACCCAAAGCAAGCTGGCCGAGGCGGAACTCAAACATTCACGCGCCCAGCTTGCCGAGCTCTCGGCCCATATCGAAACCGTCAAGGAAAACGAACGCGCCCATATCTCGCGCGAAATCCATGACGACCTGGGCGGCAACCTGACCGCCATCAAGATGGCCCTGGCCATCCTGACACGCCATTTGCCGCCCGACGCCCCGGCACTGGGCGAACGGGCCGCCTATGTCGACTCGCTGGTCGACCGTACCATTGAAACTGTGCACCGCATTGCCGGCGACCTGCGCCCCGGCGTGCTTGACTTCGGCCTGGTGGCAGCGCTCGAATGGCAGGCGGCGGAATATGAAAAATTGTCCGGCGTGCCATGTGAATTCGTCAGCAGTACCAGTGAACTCGATCTGGAACCCAACCGGGCCATTGCGCTGTTTCGCATTGCCCAGGAAGCACTAACGAACATCAGCAAGCATGCGCAGGCCACACGTGTCGAGGTGCGCCTGTCGGTCACCGATCAATCGGTCGAGCTGGAAATTGCCGACAACGGCCAGGGCATTGCCATGCGCGACCGCGGCAAGCCGCAGTCATACGGCATACGCGGCATGATGGAAAGGTCGCTCGCCATCGGCGGCAAACTCGATGTCGAAGCGATTCCGCTCGGTGGCACCCTGGTTTCGATCATGGTGCCGCTGACCATGGACCGGCGCCGCTCGTGATCGAACCAGGTGGACGATCGCCTTGCTATTTCCTGGATGCATACATACCCGACATAATCTGCCGGTTTCGGCATGCTACATTGTGCCAGCCGATTGGGAGTAGGCGTTCCTTTACCCGATGTACGGTGCAGTAGCGGTGTTTTCGTTGCGCAGTCCGATGGCCTTTGTCGTGATGGCGCCAAGGCTGGTATGATCCGGCAACGCGCCAGTTGCGCGATTGCAATGCAGGCGTCATCCCGATGCGAAACCAGAGCGGGATCAAGCAATTTTCAACCGCAATGACCATGCACCGACCACTGTGCCCCTTGAACATTGAGCCAAGTCCATGATCCGATCCGTGTCGACCAGAACCCTACCGGGCGTGGGACAGTGAATCTGCCCTGCCAACGCCGAAATCGCTGAACCATGGCCACTCAAGCAAAAATTCGGGTCCTGATTGCCGATGATCATGCCATCGTTCGCGAAGGGCTGAAATACATCCTGGCCGATACGCCCGATATCAAGGTCTGCGCTGATACCGACAGTGGTGTCGATGCAATACGCCTGATCCGCTGCGATGAACTCGATGTGCTGCTCCTCGATATTTCCATGCCCGACCGCAGCGGCATCGATGTCCTCAAACAGGTCAAGAAGGAGTATCCCAAGCTGGCGGTGCTGATGCTGTCGATGCATCGCGAAGACGAATATGCCATCCGCGCCCTGAAGGCAGGCGCTTCCGGCTATCTGAACAAGCAGAGTGCGCCGGTGGAACTGGTCAATGCCATCCGCCAGGTTGCCGCCGGGCGCAAGTACATCAGTACGGCGCTGGCACAGGAACTGGCCAACCAGATTGGCGATGACCATGAAAGTGCCCTGCATGAAACCCTGTCCGACCGCGAATACCAGACCCTGACCATGATCGCTTCCGGCAAGACCGTCTCCGACATCGCCACCGAACTGGCATTGTCGGTGAAAACCATCAGCATGTACCGGGCCCGTCTGCTGGAAAAAATGAAGCTGCGCCACAATGCCGAGTTGACCCATTATGCGATCAAGAACAACCTGGTTCAGGAATAGCGCGGCGCAGTGCATGCAAGGGACGGCAGGCGACGCAAGGTCGCTCAAGTGCTGTCTGACCGACAATTGAAGTGAACACGTTTTATGTTGCTTATCGGCATTATAATAGGCTGTGTTTTCGCTTAAGATGGTTTCATGAAGGTAACCAACTCCAGGGTAAGTAATTCCATAATGGCAACGAAAACCGAGTCCATGCTGACCGAAAGGCCGACCGAGATCGCGCTGGAAGCCATGCGCCTGCTGGCCAAGCGGCGTGAAGCACCGACACCCCAGGCTTATCAATTGGCATATGAAGAAATTGCGCGCCGCATGCAGGTTGGGGAAGTCTCGTTCGTAGCCCATGTTGCCGCTGTCGCTGCGGCAGCGGCCGGCCAGGCAAGCGCGGGGCGTGCCAGGTCGCCGGGCGCGGTACCGGTGGCGCCATTGGCGCTGGCGCCGGAAGCCGTTCCGGCCCCGGCACCGATCGAGACGCCGGCTGACGCGGCCGATGCCAGGCCAATCCAGCCGGCAAACGGCGCCGAGTCCGGCAGTGCGCCGGCGCTGCTGCGTCAGAACACCCTGCTGCGCGACCTGCTCATGCGCACCTTGACCCTGGCGGTGGCGCCCATGCTGGCCGCTTCCCCGGAACTGGCGGCGCAGGCAGAAGCGCTGGGCCAGGAAGTCAGGAATGGCGGCGACGATGCGCTCGACGATGCCGCCACGCGACTGCGCCAGCTGTGCTTCAAGATCGGCATGCGCAGCACCGACATGGCCGAGCAGCAGGAATTGCTGCTGCGCCTGTTTCGTTTGCTGCTAGACAATGTCAGCCAGCTGCTCGATGACGACTCCTGGATGCAAGGCCAGATGGCTGCCACCAATGCGTTGCTGGCCGGGCCGTTGAGCTACCGCGCCCTGGAGGAAGCCTCGCGCAGCCTCAAGGAGGTCGTCTACAAACAGAGCATCCTGAAAAAAGGCATGTCCGACGCCAA
>JBPBPY010000123.1:0-5858 GCA_050954505.1 Janthinobacterium lividum | reverse complement strand
CAGCAGACCCGCGATGCGCGCCTGGCTCGCCGTGCGGCAGAGATTGCGCTCAATGCCAAGCAGACCGACGAAGCCATGGCAGCCGTGCGATTGTGGCGCGAACTGGCACCGAACTCCGATGAAGCAACCCAGTACTACCTGGGCTTCATCATCCTGGGCGACGACATTTCCGAAGCGCAGCCGATCCTCGAACAACGGCTCAAGGACCTGCGTCCGGGCATGCGCGGCGCAGCGCTGCTGCAATTGCAGCGTCTCATGACGCGGGCGAAAAATCGCGACGCTTCCTTCAAGCTGCTGGAGAACATCAGCGCGCCATACGACAACCTGCCCGAAGCCCACATGGCCCTGGCGCAGGCAGCCTTCACCCGCAATGACAGCCAGCGCGCCGTCGATGAAGCGCAAGCAGCGCTGAAGCTGGCGCCCACCTCGGAACTGGCAGCGCTGACCCTGGCACAGGTGACGCCGGACAAGGATGCCGCGGCCAGGTCGCTGGCGCAGTTCATCGAGAAAAATCCCGGCGCACGCGATGTGCGGCTGGCGTATGCACGCATGCTGGTGGAGCAGAAAAACTACGATGGTGCACGGGCCGAATTCAAGAAGCTGCTGGCCGATCAGCCGCAAGACCTGACGGTGCTCTACGCACTCGGCTTGCTGGGTACCCAGAACAGCGACTGGAAGGAAGCGGAAACCTATCTGACGCAGTTCGTCGACCTGCTGGCCAAGCATCCGGAAGATGAACGCGACCCGACCCAGGCGCTGATGATTCTGGCGCAGATTGCCGATGAACGCAACGATACCGCCGGCGCCTTGAAGTGGCTGGGTCGGGTCGACGAGGATGTACCGCAAGCCTATCTGAATGCGCAGATCCGGCGCGCCCAGATCATTGCCAAGGCCGGTGACCTGCCGGCGGGGCGCAAAATCATTGCCGACTTCAAGGCCGACGGCCAGGATGAGCAGACCCAGTTGATCATGGCCGATGCGCAGTTGCTGCGCAATGCCGAGCGCACCGACGAAGCCCTGGCAGTGCTGGCCGCCGGTCTGGAGCGGTTTCCGGACAATACCGAGCTGTTGTACGACCATGCCATGGCAGCGGAAAAACTGGGCAAGCTCGAGATCATGGAAACCTCGCTGCGCAAGATCATGAAACTGGCGCCGGAAAACCAGAACGCCTACAACGCCTTGGGATACTCGCTGGCCGAACGCAACCTGCGCCTGGAAGAAGCCTACACGCTGGTGCAAAAGGCGCTGCAGCTGGCACCGCAGGATCCGTTCATCATGGACAGCATGGGCTGGGTGCAGTTCCGCCTTGGCCGCAGCAAGGAAGCCGAAGCATTGCTGCGCCAGGCCTATGCGTTGCGGCCCGATCCGGAAATCGGCATCCACCTGGGTGAAGTGCTGTGGGCCAACGGCCAGAAGGATGACGCCCGCAAGCTCTGGCGCGATGCCAACTCCAAGGACCCGAAAAACGATACGCTCAAGAGCACGCTGGCGCGCTTGCAAGTGACGCTGTAGGGCATCCATGAGTCGCGAATTTCTGCTGTCACGTGCAGTGCCCTGCGTGCGCGCATTGTTCCGCTGTCGTTGCCGATGGGCTGCCATGCCGGCGCTGCTGACACTGTCGGCCTGCGCCGGTTTGACACCGCCAACGGCGCCGGTCACGGCGTTACCATCGCCCTCCCCTGCTGTGGCGGCAGCGCTTGGCTCGGTGCGGCCGTATCAGGACAACATCGCCATCAGCGGTCGCCTGTCCATGCGCTACCAGCAAAACCAGAGTGAAGAAGCGGTGTATGGCAGCTTTGTCTGGGTCCAGTCGCCTGAGCGCACGCAGCTGAGCCTGCGTTCACCACTGGGACAAACCGTTGCCAGCATCGAAGTCACACCAACCCTGGCCACGTTGACCCAAAGCGGAAAACCGCCACAGACGGCCAGCGATGTCGACAGCCTGGTCACCAATGCCCTGGGTTGGCCGTTGCCGATCGCCGGCTTGCGCTGGTGGTTGCAAGGCTATACCGGCCAGGGCGGTGCCCGTGCGGCCGTCGACGCTGCCTCCGCCAGCCCCGTGCAAAGCAGCGACGGCTGGACGATTGCCTACCCGGACTGGCAAACGCAGGGCGGGCCCGTGCACCCGAAACGCATCGACCTGCAGCGCCACACCAGGCAGGCTGGCGATGTTGCCGTGCGCATTGTCATCGATGAATGGCAGGCTGGCAGTGCGGCAGTCTCGAGTGCCACGCCATGAGCGCGCAGTGCCGGCAATGCCTGTCTTCCCCGTCGATGCCGCGCCTGTGCCAGGCGGGCCAGTGATGCGGGCCTTGTATGGCTGTGCAGCGCCTGCAAAGCTGAACCTGTTCCTGCATGTTACCGGCCGGCGGCCGGACGGCTACCATCTGTTGCAGAGTCTGTTCCAGTTGATCGACCATGGCGACACGCTTGACTTCGTGGTGCGTGACGATGGCGTGCTGCGGCGGACCACGGCGGTGCCCGGTGTGCCCGAACAATCCGACCTGATCATGCGCGCCGCGCACCTGCTGCAGACGGCCTTCAAGGAGCGTCATGGCCGGTCGGGCGTGCCTGGTGCAGACATTGCCATCGTCAAACGCTTGCCGATGGGTGGCGGCCTCGGCGGCGGCTCTTCCGACGCCGCCACCACCCTGCTGGCGCTGAACCATTTATGGCAGGCCGGATTGACCCGCACCGAACTGATGGCACTGGGTTTGCAGCTGGGTGCCGACATTCCATTTTTCCTGTTTGGGCAAAATGCCTTTGCCGAAGGTGTGGGCGAAGCCTTGAGCGCCGTGGAACTGCCTGAGAGCTGGTTCGTGGTGATCGAACCAGGGGTCTCGATTCCGACTGCAAAAATATTTTGCGCAACGGATTTGACAAGGGATAGCAAACCGGTCAAAATATCGGACTTTTCCAGGGCACCAACGGAGTTCGGAAAAAATGACTTGCAAACAGTCGCCAAGCGATTGTATGCTCCGGTTGCGAAAGCGATCGACTGGCTGGGCACATTTGGCCCGGCGCGAATGACGGGTTCTGGTGCATGTGTTTTTTGCCCGTTTCCGCAGGAAGCGTTGGCAAACCAGGTACTGGCAGTCATGCCGCAGGAATGGAACGCGTGGAAGGCGAAGGGGATGGCGAAACATCCTCTGGCCCATCTGGCGGACCAGTAGTTCAGAATTTGTCTGACCCAGTCCCGGGCGCTCTGGAAGCGCCGGAACGAAGCCAGGCTTCAGGTTGTGTAGGGGAGTCGCCAAGTCGGTTAAGGCACTGGATTTTGATTCCAGCATTCGAAGGTTCGAATCCTTCTTCCCCTGCCATTCAACATCATGCCGCCAGCGAAATTGTCGCTTTGGCGGCATTCGAACTTCAAATGACTGTACCCAGAGGCCCCATGTCGCCCCAGAACCTGATGGTTTTCACCGGCAATGCAAATCCTGAATTGGCCTTGGCAGTTGCCAAACAGTTGGGCATTCCACTGGGGAAGGCCGCAGTCTCCAAATTCTCCGATGGTGAAATCGTCGTCGAGATCAACGAGAACGTGCGCGGCAAGGATGTCTTCGTGCTGCAATCCACCTGTGCACCGACCAATGACCACTTGATGGAAGTCATGCTGATGGTCGATGCCTTGAAGCGCGCCTCGGCCGGCCGCATCACCGCCGCCATCCCCTACTTTGGTTACGCCCGCCAGGACCGCCGTCCGCGTTCGGCGCGCGTGGCGATCTCGGCCAAGGTGGTGGCCAACATGCTGCAGGAAGCCGGCGTTGAACGTGTTTTGATCATGGATCTGCACGCCGATCAAATCCAGGGCTTCTTCGATATTCCCGTCGATAACATCTATGCTTCGCCGATCCTGCTGGGCGACCTGGTGAGCAAGAAATACGACGACCTGCTGGTGGTTTCCCCCGACGTTGGCGGCGTGGTGCGTGCGCGTGCGCTGGCCAAGCGCCTGAACTGCGACCTGGCCATCATCGACAAGCGCCGTCCGAAGGCCAACGTCTCGGAAGTCATGAACATCATCGGTGAAGTCGAAGGCCGCAACTGCGTGATCATGGATGACATGGTCGACACTGCCGGCACCCTGACCAAGGCAGCCGAAGTCCTCAAGGAACGCGGCGCCAAGAAGGTGGTGGCTTACTGTACCCACCCGGTGCTGTCGGGTCCGGCCATCGAACGCATCAACAATTCCACGCTCGACGAACTGGTGGTGGTCGATACGATTCCCCTTTCGGCGGCGGCCAAGGCGTGTTCGAAAATCCGTCAGCTGTCATGCGCGGAATTGCTGGCCGAAACGTTCAAGCGCATCAGCAAGGGCGACTCGGTGATGTCGCTGTTTATTGACTAAAAATGCGGACTAAAACTGCGGACTGAGCTGCGGACTGAAACTGCCGGCTGAATTGCGGACCGAACCGCGGCCAGAACCGCGCACTGAACTGCAGATTACACACCAATGCGGCATGACAGCCGCATTGCTTATTCGGGTTTGACCATGCAGCACACGACCATGCCGGACGCAACGGCTGGACGCAAGAAGGTTTCCAGAGCAACGGGAACACATGGAACAGCCCACCCTTGAATCTCCTGGTCGCGGGAGATTCCTTACCGCCGGGCCCATTGGCCTGGCAAATCTTGGAGTACTACATGAAAGTTATCGCATTCGCACGCAAAGAGCAGGGGTCCGGAGCGAGCCGCCGCCTGCGCAATGCTGGCCACACGCCAGGCATCATCTACGGTGGCACCGAAGCCCCGTTGAACATCACGCTCGACCACAATGCGCTGTACCATGCATTGAAAAAGGAAACTTTCCATTCGTCGATCCTCGACATGGAAATCGATGGCAAGGTCCAGCAGGTCCTGCTGCGCGACTTCCAGGTCCACGCATACAAGCAACTGGTTCTGCATGCAGATTTCCAGCGCGTCGACGCCGGCCAGAAGATCCATGTCAAGGTGCCACTGCACTTCATCAACGCCGAGACTTCGCCGGCAGTCAAGCTGTCGGGCGGTATCGTTTCGCACGTGATGACCGAGCTCGACGTCACCTGCCTGCCGAAGGATCTGCCTGAATTCATTTCAGTCGACCTGGGCAACCTGGAAATCGGCACCTCGGTCCATCTGGAAGATGTCACCCTGCCAGCAGGCGTGACCGCCGTGATCCATGGCGACAACCCAACCATCGCTACCGCGTCGATCCCGGCCGGCAAGGTGGAATCGGCTGAAGAACTGGCCGCTGCTGCTGCAGTTGCTGCTGCTGCCACGCCAGAAAAGAAGTAACAGGAACATTCCGGCATCTCGCCGGACGCACCAAAAACCCGCCGCTTGCCGGCGGTTTTTTTTGTGCTTTTGCAGTACTGATCAATGTCTGGTCGACACTTCAAGCGTCTGTTATCAAACCGGCACCCGCAAGCGTGCGAACAAGAAAAGTGCGGCGCCTTGAATTCATGTGTTTTCCTTGTGT
Source organism: Janthinobacterium lividum (assembly GCA_050954505.1). Lineage (GTDB taxonomy): Bacteria > Pseudomonadota > Gammaproteobacteria > Burkholderiales > Burkholderiaceae_D > JAQGMO01. The sequence goes on along the minus strand of JBPBPY010000123.1, from coordinate 403 downwards.
TATCCGGCACGACCATCGCAGGCGCCCGGGAATCAGTTCGCCGTGTTGCCGGCATCAGAACATCTAAGTATTAATACGAGGTATGAATGATGGTTGTTAGTTGTCATGATCTCACTGGTTTGTTTTCTGGCGGCGAGAAATGAGATCGACTTCACATCCGCTGGCAAGCATTGCATGAGGCCGGTATACCGGATCAACAGGTCCGGTGAAAAAAACAACAACACAACAGGAGACACCATGCCGATCGACACCCACCACCATCACATGTCACCGAAATTTCCAGCCGCGCATCAAAGCGCGCTTGCAGGAACGCTTTTATGCACGACCCTGATCCTTTGCGCCTGCGGCGGCGGTGGGGATTCCGCCGAGGACGTCAACCTCAAGCCCGCCTACCTTGGCACTG
>JBPBPY010000432.1:0-5894 GCA_050954505.1 Janthinobacterium lividum | reverse complement strand
GGCCAAGCAGGTCGGGCGCAACAACTTCCAGTATTTTGCCGAAGAGATGAATTCCACCGTCACTGACCGGCTGGAATTGTTGAGCAACTTGCGTCGCGCACTGACCAACAATGAATTGCTGCTGCATTACCAGCCGAAGATCAAGTCCGATAGCGGCGCGGTCATCGGCATGGAAGCGCTGGTGCGCTGGAGACGTGCCGACGGCACCATGATCCCGCCGACGGAATTCATCCCCCTGGCCGAAGAAACCGGCTTGATCCTGCCGATCGGCGAGTGGGTCCTGGAAACCGCCTGCGCCCAGAACGTCGCCATGCAGCAGGCCGGTCACCCCGCCATTCCGGTATCGGTCAACCTCTCGCCGCTGCAGCTCGAACGCGGCAACATCGTCGAAGTGGTTGCGCGGGTGCTGGAAAAGACCGGGTTGCAGCCGTGCTATCTGGAACTGGAAATCACGGAAAATCTGGTGATGCGCAATGTCGGCAAGTCGATGGAGGTGCTGCTGGAACTCAAGGAACTCGGCATCATGTTGTCCATCGATGATTTTGGCACCGGGTATTCAAGCTTGAGCTACCTGAAGCGCCTGCCGGTCGATACCCTGAAGATCGACCAGGCCTTTGTCCGCGACATCGCCATTGACCAGGACGATGCGGCCATTGTCAAAGCGGTCATTTCACTGGCCCACATCCTGAACCTGAATGTGCTGGCCGAAGGCGTGGAAACGTTCGACCAATACCGGTTTCTCCTCAATAACGGCTGCGATGAAGTACAAGGCTACTTCTTTGGCCGTCCAGTCTCCTCCGAAGACTTCGAAAAAGACAACATGCCCCAGGAAGGGCATTGAGGGGACCCCGGCGCCAATGGTGCCGGGTTCTGAACGCCATGGTTTCCACGCCAAACATGTTGTGGAACTATCAACACGTCGATTCCACTCATCAATGCAGGAATTTGTGTTGAGTGGGCACACCGTGTGTCTTTTTATATCAACCCTCTGGGGGGTAAGCCATGTCAAATCAGGGTTCGAGTGCGCTTGGTGCGCGAATGGTCTCGATGGAGCAGCAGGTAACAACGTTCAGGAATGGAATGCGCAGTCAGGATCATGATGCGTGGCGCAACAGCGCCGCGCTGATGAAGGTCCATCTGCATGGGAGTGGCCAGTCAGCCTCCTCTTCCGCTGCAGACATGAACGAGGAGCGATTGCAACGTGGGACATGACTGGAAATAGTTGTAAATTGGAAAGATTGTGGAACTAACCATCGCGCCATTTCCACTCAAGTAGGTATGAAATTGGATTGGTTCGGGTATCCCGGTACAGCGCAGCATTCACCATGTCAGGAATCATCATGTTAAATTTAGGTTCAAATGCTTTGATGGAGCGCAGGGTTTCTGTGAAGCAAGACACTGCCAACTCCAAGGTTGGGGTTGTCAGCAAGGAAAGCCAGGCTTGGAGCAACGATAGCGAGATTGACGAAGAAGGCGCGGGCAAGCAGCAAAAGACGCTCACGATTGGCAAGAAAGACGATGACAGCAAGGGTTTGCTGGCAAGTTTGCTGGCCAAGGTTTTTGGTGACAGTGTCCCGGAATCGGTGGAAAAGGAATTCAATCTGCTGGACGACAAGGATGAGGACACCGACAGCGACACGCAGCCGCAGGGCCTGCGCAGCAAGTTCAAGCGCGGCGACCATGAGCCGGCGGTTGCAACCGCTCAGTCAGACAAACCTTCAGACAAACCTGCGGACAAGCCTGCAGACAAGCCCGCACCGACCACCTCGAGCCTGACCGGTGTCGCCACGCCGGAACAACTCAAGCAAACGGAAGTCAAGCCAGCGGCGCCAACCGGGCCGACACCGGCGCAGCAGACGGCAATCGATGGCAATTCGACCGATCTGCCGACGCCGGATGAGCAGGCACCACCGGGCATGACGGTTGAACAGATCAATGCCCTCAATGGCGGCCTGTTGGGTAAACTGGGCAACAATCAGGATGTGAAAAAGGATGTGCTCGACAAAGATGGCAAGAAGACCGGCGATGAAAGCATTGGCCATCTGCGCGACGTGATTGCCAAGGACCCCAATGTCAACGGCAACATCGATACCGATCCGAATGCGGCATGGCGGGCTTACCGGGTATTGACGGCGGTGAAGAATGAAACCAATCCTGACGGTTCGCAAAAGCCTGACGATTTCCGTCATAACGGCTCGATTGGCGGCTATACCGCAGCCAAGTTTGGCGATGCAGCCGGCGGTTCGGAAGCCGGCAGCCTGCAGGACTACCTGGCCAAGGGGCGCGTGCCGCATCAGCGCGAAGACCAGAAAGATCCGCACTGTGGCGCCAATGGTGGCGGCACCAATGGCCTGCAGACCTTCGGTAACATGGTCAAGTACGGCTTTGAAAAATTCGGCGAGATGGTCAAGGAGGGTTTCATCAAGGTCGGCAAGGCTTTCGTCAAGCTCGGCCAGGATATCAAGTCGGGTTTCGAGAACTTTGGCGCCATGGTCAAACATGGACTCGAGGGCCTCGGCGACTGGTTCCGGGGCGACAAGGCCGGGCAAAAGAAGGAATGGGATGAAGCCCATGACAAGAGCCAGGACCTGAAGGAAAACATTGTCGACGGTTTCAAGCAGCTGGGTACCATTGCCGCTGAACTTGGACCGGTCCTGCTCAGCGTGATACCGGGCGCCGGCGTCGAATTGTCCGTTGCTGTCCTGGCTGCCAAGGTCGGTGCGGAGTTCGCCTTGAAGGAAGGTCTGAAAGTCGGCACCAAGGAGTTCGCCGAAGCCGCAATCAAGGAAGGCGTAAAACAACTGGCGACTGGAACCGCGAAGGCGGGTGCCAAGGAAGGTGCCAAGGAAGGCGGCTCGGAGGCTTATCAGGGCATTTCCGGTGAAACACCGCAGCAAACTGCAGCACGTCTGGAAGAAAAGTCGAAGGAGCAGCTCAGCATGGCTGCCTGACGCTTGTGACGCATCGTTGTTGAACAGACACGATATTGAACTTTGGTGCAGCAGCCACAGGTCAACAAGTGTGAAGGCAAGCAGGAAAGGAAGTTTTGCAGCAGGTGAACCTGTCTGGCCGTTGATTACCCATGCCGCAACATGTGCGTGAGGTCGCCAGATCAGTCAGTCACCAAACTCAGGACCATGGCACGAAAAAAACCGGGACGATCAACGCCCGGTTTTTTTATGTCCGCTCGCCTGATTGGTGCGCAGTCGGGGCAGGCACGCAGGCAGGGCAGGCAGTATGATAGCGGCTTTTCATTGCAGCTGCTTACAGGGAAACCAAACCACATGATGGACATGCCAGGCACTGCCGCCTTCTGGATCGCTCTCGGAAATATCATTCTGGTCAATATCGTGCTCTCGGGCGACAACGCTGTCGTCATCGCCATGGCGGCCCGCTCGCTGCCGCCTGCGCAGCAAAAGAAAGCCATTTTCTACGGCAGCGCTGCAGCGATTGTCATGCGCGTGATCCTGACAATCTTTGCGCTGCAACTGCTGGCGCTGCCGTATCTGAAACTGGTCGGCTCGCTGCTGCTGTTCAACATCGGTTTACAGTTATTGACGGAACAGGACGACGAGGGCGATGTGACCCATCACGCCACGCTGCTCGGTGCGATCAAGACCATCCTGGTCGCCGATCTGGTCATGAGCCTGGACAATGTCCTCGGCGTTGCTGCGGCGGCAGACGGTAACATTGTCCTGCTGGTCGCCGGGTTGGCAGTCAGTATCCCGCTGATCGTATTCGGCAGCACCTTGATCCTGCGATTGATGGAACGTTTTCCCGTCATCATTACGCTGGGCGCCGCCTTGCTGGGTTATCTGTCGGGCGAAATGCTGTTTTCAGACGCTGCGCTGCGCGAGACAATCGACAACTGGCTGCCGCACCACGCATTTCACTTGCCTGGCGTCGATGTCGAGCTCAGTATCCCAGGCCTGGTCGGTGCCGTTGCCATTGTGTTGCTGGGACATTGGCTGGCACGGCGCAACAAGACAGCGCTGCATTAGACCTCTGCCGCGCAGATTCCGGCCAACGATACGGCGGTCGGCTGCCTTGCCAACGCCAGCCTTCCAGCATGGGCATGCCTGACAGAAACCCACCGCTGTGGGTTCACGATGGTGCTACAGTACGGCTGTTTCCATCGATCAGCTTGCCATTGCTTAAACAATAATGTCCTCTATCAAGCTGCCCTCGCTGTCATCGTTCCTGCAACGGTCATTGCATGCCCGCGCCGTGATCGTGGTTGCCGGCCTGCTGTTGCTGCTCTGGGCCTTCATCGTGTATGACCTGCACGGGGTACGCGAGACGGCACTGGCCACCGGGCGCAATGAAACCGCCACGCTGGTGCGTGCCTTTGCCGAAGAAGTCAATTCGTCGGTCAATTCGGTCGACCACACCCTCATTGACCTGCGTGACCAGTGGAACCGCAATCCCGAAGAATTCGCCGCCATCGCCCACAGCCGTCAGGCTTACCTGGAACGCGACCTGGCGTTCAACGTCACCATTGTCGACGTCAATGGCCGCATTGCCTACACCAGCATGCCGCAGAGCGCCGATCAGGTCAATCTGTCGGACCGCGAGCATTTTGCCGTCCACCGCAAGTCCGGCATCGACCAGTTATTCATCAGCAAACCGGTGATCGGACGCCTGACCAACCGTTGGACCATCCAGTTCACCCGCGCATTGTCGGCCAACGCCGGGGTATTTTCCGGCGTCATCGTGGTCTCGGTGCCGGCCGAATATTTCTCGCGTTTTTACAATACCATCGATATCGGTGCCGACAGTTCGATCACGCTGGTGCGCGCATCCGGTGAAGTGCTGGCGCGCTCGCCCAATCCCGAAGATGCGATGGGCAAGTCGCTCTCCGGCGCCCCGTTCCTGCTGCCGGGCGCGGCAAACGCCGGGCTGTATTCCGAGCACGGCCAGGCCGATGGCGTCGACCGGCTGTATGGCTGGCGCACCCTGTCCAAGGGGCGCCTGATGGTGGTGATTGGCCGCACCTTCGATACGCTGCTGGCACCTTACCGTGAACAGCGCAGGATGTATGTGTATGGCGGCAGCGGCGTGTCGCTGCTGCTGTGCCTGATGGCGTATTTCCTCAGCCAGGGCATGGCACATCGCGCAGCGGCAGCGCGCAGCCTGCGCGCCTCGCATGCGCGCGTGGCTGCCGAACGCAGCCGCATCAAGGTGCTGCTGGAAAATTCGCATGACGCATTCATCGCGGTGGATGCAAACGGCGCCATCACGGACTGGAATGGTAAGGCCGAAGCCCTGTTTGGCTGGCGCGCCGATGAAGTCATCGGCCACGATCTGGGCCGCTTGCTGGTGCCGCCGCAACACCAGGCTGCCTACCAGGCCGTCTTCCGGCGCTTCATTGCCGATGGCAACACCACCATGTTGAACCGGGTGGTGGAAGTGGAGGGCATGGACCGCAACCGCCAGCCGGTGGCCATCGAATTGGCGGTGTCGGCCTTCCTGACCGATGACGGCTATGCAGCCAATGCCTTCATCCGCGATATTCGGGCACGCAAGGAATTCGAACAAATGGAAGCCCAGCGCCTGCACACCCTGGAGCAGACGCGGGTGGCCTTGCAGCATTCGCAGAAACTGGAATCGGTCGGCAAGCTCACCGGTGGTGTGGCGCACGACTTCAACAACGTGCTGCAGATTATCGGTGGCGGCCTGCAATTGCTGGAACGTTTTGCCAGCGGCAATGAGGCGGCGGCGCGGCGCGTGGAAAATGCCATGCGCGCCGTCGAGCGCGGCTCCAAGCTGTCGATGCAGCTGCTGGCGTTTGCCCGCCGCCAGCCGCTGCAGCCGGTGGTTGTCAATTTGCGCAAGATGCTCTCGAACATGGATGACCTGCACAAGCAGGGCGTGGGCGAGTCGGTGGAAATCCC
>JBPBPY010000318.1:0-5910 GCA_050954505.1 Janthinobacterium lividum | reverse complement strand
CGCATCATCTTCTGGGTCCCCTGCGGTTCGACCCCGGTCGAGCGGCGCGCCATCCGCGAGTCGGCGCTCGGCGCCGGCGCCTCGCAGGTTTACCTGATCGAGGAACCGATGGCCGCGGCCATCGGCGCCGGCCTGCCGGTTTCGGAGGCCACCGGTTCGATGGTTGTCGACATTGGCGGCGGCACCACCGAAGTGGGCATCATCTCGCTGGGCGGCATGGTCTACAAGGGCTCGATCCGCGTGGGCGGCGACAAGTTCGATGAAGCCATCGTCAACTACATCCGCCGCAATTACGGCATGCTGATCGGCGAGCAGACCGCCGAATCGATCAAGAAGGAAATCGGCTCGGCATTCCCGGGTTCGGAAGTGCGCGAAATGGAAGTCAAGGGGCGCAACCTGTCCGAAGGCATCCCGCGTTCGTTCACCATTTCCAGCAATGAAATCCTTGAAGCGCTGACCGACCCGCTCAACAACATCGTCTCGGCAGTCAAGAATGCGCTCGAGCAGACGCCACCGGAACTGGGTGCCGACATTGCCGAAAAAGGCATGATGCTGACTGGCGGCGGCGCCCTGCTGCGCGACCTCGACCGTCTGCTGATGGAAGAGACCGGCCTGCCTGTCATCGTCGCCGAAGATCCGCTGACCTGCGTGGTGCGCGGCTCCGGCATGGCGCTGGAACGCATCGACAAGCTCGGTTCGATCTTCTCCTACGATTGATGTGCGTTTGACCTGCATGGCAGAATGCCGGCTGCTGCCACTTGAGCTGGCAGGGCCTGCCCACGATCGCTGCGGCCCATAATGGAATACACCCCGCCACCGCTGTTCAAACAAGGTGCTTCCGCACGCTTGAAGGTGATCGTCTTCGCCGTGCTGGCGATCGTCCTGCTGGTGGTCGACGCACGCATGAATGCGCTGGCCGTGATCCGCCAGGCGCTGGGCACGGTGCTGTATCCCTTGCAGATGGCCGCGCTGGTGCCACGCGATGTCGGCTACTCGATCGGCGACTATTTCACCAACGTCTCCCGGCTGGAAACCGAAAACGCCCGGCTGCGCAGCCAGCAGGTGCAAAACGGCCAGCTGGTCCAGCAGGGCGCCTATCTGCTGGCCGAAAATGCCCAGCTGCGCAAGCTGCTGATGGCTTCCGAGCACCTGCCGGTGAAGTCGGTCATGAGTGAAATCCTGTATGACACGCGCGACGCCTACACGCGCAAGATCGTGCTCGACCGCGGTTCACAGAATGGCGTCGAGCGCGGCCAGCCGGTCATCGATGACAGCGGCGTGGTGGGCCAGGTCACGCGCATCTTTCCGTTTACCTCCGAAGTCACGCTGCTGACCGACAAGGACCAGGCGATTTCGGTCCAGGTGGTGCGCAGCGGCGTGCGCAGTGTTGCCTACGGGCGCGGCCAGTCGGGTGTGCTCGACCTGCGCTTCATGGCCGCCAATGCCGATGTACAAAAAGGCGATGTGCTGGTGACCTCCGGCCTCGATGCAGTGTTCCCGGCCGGCCTGGCGGTGGCAACCGTGGTATCGGTCGAGCGCTCCTCCACCGACGCCTTTGCACGCATCGTCTGCCAGCCGGCTGCTGGTGTGAACCGCAACAAGCAGCTGCTGATCCTGCTGGCCGAAGCCAAAGTGATTGCGCGCCCGGAACCGGAAGAGCCGGCAGGGAAAAAAGGCAAGGGCAGGAAACGGCCAAGTGACAAGGCCGGTGCCACGGATGCTGCCGCGCCTGTGACAGAGGCTGCAGGGGCTGCCGCGGCGGCAGCCACTGCAGCTGGAACCGGCGCCGCCAAAGCCACCACAGCGGCGCCGGCAGCAGTCGCAACTACGGCCACTGCAGCAGCCACCACCGCGGCAACCACTGCGGCAACCACTGCGGCACCCCAGGGCACCGCTCCCGCGCGCGCCGGCTCGTTACGGCTCAAGGAATCGACGCCATGAACAACCCGCACTACATCCTGCTGCCGGTCAGTCCGTGGTTCATCGCCACCACCCTGGTCGGCGCTTTCCTGCTCAACCTGCTGCCCTGGGGTGTCTGGCCTGGCGTGCCGGATTTCGTTGCGCTGGTGCTGATTTTTTGGAGCGTGCGCCAGCCCCGCAAGGTCGGCATTGGTGTCGCCTTCCTGATGGGTTTGCTCATGGATGTGCACAATGCCTCGCTGCTGGGCGAAAATGCGCTGGCCTATACGCTGTTGTCCTACTTTGCCATCATGATCCACCGGCGCCTGCTGTGGTTCGGACCGCTGACCCAGACGCTGCATGTGCTGCCGCTCCTGATCGTCATGCAGGTGGTGCAGATGCTGATCCAGCTGGCCGTCAGCGGCCGCTTTCCAGGCTGGGCATTCTTTACCGAAAGCCTGGTCACGGCCGCGCTTTGGCCGGTGGTGACGTGGATGCTGATGGCGCCGCAACGCCGTGTGGTCGACCGCGATGAAACCAGGCCGCTTTGATGCAGGCCGCAACTCTGCAAAGCCGCCGCCCGGTGGGGCCGAACCCGGCCACCGTCATGGCTGCCACCGTGGCCCTTGCCACGGGTGCTGCCACTCCTGCTGCCATCGGCTGCATGCGCACAAGCGTGCCACGGCTGGCGTTTCCCGCCGCGGCTGCAGCCGCCTTATCAAGCTTGTCCACGCTGAAGTTATCCAGGCATGACTGAGTTCAAGAATACCGAACGCGAGCTGCATTATTTCCGCCTGCGTCTGAGCGTGGCAGCGCTGTTCGTGCTGCTGTGTTTCGGCTGCCTGCTGGCGCGCTTCCTGTGGCTGCAGGCCTACCGCTACGACCACTATGCCGCGCAGGCCGAAGACAACCGCATTTCGGTGGTGCCGGTGGTGCCCAATCGCGGCCTGATCGTCGACCGCAATGGCGTGGTTTTGGCGCGCAATTTTTCTGCATACACGCTGGAAATCACGCCGGCCAAGATCCAGGGTGAACTCGAGGCCGTCATCGATGACCTCGCCAAGGTGGTCGAGATCCAGGCCAAGGACCGGCGCCGCTTCAAGCGCCAGATCGAAGAGTCGAAGAACTTCGAAAGCCTGCCGATCCGCACCCGGTTGACCGATGATGAAGTGGCCCGCTTCATCGCCCAGCGTTACCGCTTTCCCGGCGTCGATGTGCAGGCGCGGCTGTTTCGCCAGTATCCGCTCGGTGCCGTGGCCTCGCATGTGATCGGTTTCATCGGCCGCATCAACCAGCGCGAAGCAGAGCTGATCGAAGACCAGGAAGACTCGGCCAACTACAATGGCACGCGCTATGTCGGCAAGGAAGGCATCGAGAAGAGCTATGAAACCCAGCTGCATGGCGAAACCGGTTATGAAGAGGTGGAAGTCTCGGCCAGCGGTCGCGCAGTACGCACGCTCTCGCGCACCGGCGCCAAGCCCGGTTCGAACCTGATTCTGTCGATCGACATCGAATTGCAGAAAGTGGTCGAGGAAGCCTTCGGCAACCGGCGCGGGGCCTTGATTGCCATCGAGCCTGCCACCGGCGACGTGCTGGCCTATGTCTCCATGCCGACCTTCGACCCCAACCTGTTTGTCGAAGGCATCGACCAGCAGAACTGGGACGAACTCAACAATTCACCGGACCGGCCGCTGGTCAACCGTCCGCTGTCCGGCAGCTACCCACCCGGCTCGACCTTCAAGCCCTTCATGGCACTGGCGGCACTGGAGCTGGGCAAGCGCAATACCACGCAATCGTTTCGCGACCCGGGCTTCTTCATGCTGGGCGGGCACAAATTCCGCGACGACAAGGAAGGCGGCCATGGCGTGGTCGACATGTACCGCTCGATCGTCGACTCCTGCGACACCTACTACTACATGCTGGCCAACGACATGGGTGTCGATACCATCCATGACTTCATGAAACCGTTCGGTTTTGGCCAGCTGACCGGCATCGACCTGGAACATGAAAAGAAAGGCCTGCTGCCGTCGACCGAATGGAAGCGCACCGCCTACAAGCGCGCCGAGCAAAAGAAATGGTATGCCGGCGAAACCATTTCGCTGGGCATTGGCCAGGGCTACAACTCCTTCACACCGCTGCAGCTGGCGCAAGCAACCTCGATTTTGGCCAACAACGGCATTGTCATGCGTCCGCATCTGGTGAAGATGCTGGAAGACGGCGCCACCCGCGCGCGCACACCGACAGTACCGAAAGAGAGTTACCGGATTGCGCTCAAGCAGCAGAACATCGACTTCGTCAAACGCGCCATGGTGGGCGTGACATTGGAAGGCACCTCGGCCAAGGTCTTTGCCAACGCCGGCTATGTTTCCGCCGGCAAGACCGGCACCGCACAGGTGATCGCCATTCGCAAAAATGAAAAGTACAACGCCAAGCTGCTCGACGAACGCCATCGCGACCACTCCCTGTACACCGCCTTTGCACCGGCCGACCATCCGCGCATTGCCCTGGCGCTGATCGTGGAAAACGGCGGCTGGGGCGGCACTGCCGCTGCGCCGATTGCGCGCAAGGCGCTGGACTACTACCTGCTTGGCAAACGCTCGCCGCCAAGCGATGGCCGCGAACGCGTGCCCGATGAAAAACTCGACATCAGCGACACGCTGCCGCTGTCCGAAATCAGGGCAGCCGAGGAAGCCGACGGCGGACCCAGGCCCGGTGCCGAATCGCCGGGCAACAAGGACTGACAACGCTCATGGAAAAACCTTCAATCGCGCAAATCGTTCGGCCCTACATCACGGTGTTCGATGCGCCACTGGCGCTGATCGTGTTCCTGATCCTGTCGCTGGGCATGGTGGCAGTGTATTCGGCCGGCTATGACTTTCCGGGCCGCATCGAAGACCACATGCGCAACATCGTTATCGCCTTCGCCGTGATGTGGATTGCCGCCATCATTCCACCGCAAACCCTGATGCGCTTCGCCGTGCCGGTCTACAGCATCGGCGTGGCCTTGCTGGTTGGCGTGGCGGCATTCGGCCTGATCCGCAAGGGCGCGCGGCGCTGGCTCGACATTGGCGTGGTGATCCAGCCGTCGGAAATCCTGAAGATTGCCGTGCCGCTGATGCTGGCCTGGTTTTTCCAGAAGCGCGAAGGTGCCAAACGCTGGCAGGATTTTGTCATTGCCGCGGCGCTGCTGCTCATGCCGGTGGCGCTGATCATGAAGCAGCCTGACCTGGGCACTTCGCTGCTGGTCATGGCTGCAGGCTTTTATGTCATCTTCCTGGCCGGCCTGTCATGGAAAGTGCTGGTGGCGCTGTTTGCCGCCGGTGCCGCCAGCCTGCCTCTGGCCTGGTCGATGATGCATGACTACCAGCGCAACCGCATCATGACCTTGATCGATCCGACCTCCGACCCGCTGGGCAAGGGCTTTCACATCATCCAGTCGACCATTGCCATCGGTTCCGGCGGCATGACGGGAAAAGGCTGGCTCAATGGCACCCAGTCGCATCTGGAATTCATCCCCGAGCGCACCACCGATTTCATCTTTGCCGTGTTTTCGGAAGAGTTCGGCCTGCTGGGCAATTGCACCCTGCTGGTACTGTACATGCTTCTCATTGGCCGCGGCCTGATCATTGCCGCCAATGCGCCGACGCTGTTTTCCCGCCTGCTGGCTGGTGCGCTGACGATGATGTTCTTTACCTATGCATTCGTCAACATGGGCATGGTCAGTGGTATCCTGCCGGTGGTTGGCGTGCCGCTGCCGTTCATGAGCTATGGCGGCACTGCCTTTGTCACGCTGGGCCTGGGCGTGGGCATCCTGATGAGCATACAGCGCCATCGCAAGCTGGTGCAGACTTGAGTCGAGGAGGGTCAATGGTCTTGAAAAGCGCACCGGAAGCTGCCGAAGACTGGCCTGCGCCTGCCAACCTGTTGATTGCGCCGCTGCCGCTGAATCTTGCACAGACTCTTGCACAGACTGTGGTGCTGCAATGCGTACGCCGGTTCGCCCTGCCATCG
>JBPBPY010000258.1:0-5933 GCA_050954505.1 Janthinobacterium lividum | reverse complement strand
CTGCGCCACCGATGACAGCTGAACAACATGCAATCATCATTCGAAAGCGCATCAAGGATAGACGCATGGTTGAAGAAGCGCGCGAGCGTCGATTGAGTGCAGAGCGCTATCCCGATTTTCCCAGCCAAAAACCCTGAACAAGGCTGCCGGTGTCGACTGGCGCCACCGGCCGGGTCCGGTTGATCAATCGGTATGCAGAGGCTGGGGCGGCGTATTCTTTTCGTCGCGGCAAACACGCTCGTATTCGGCGATCACCTGGCCGCCGAACAGCAGCAGCGTGGCACCGATCTCCAGTGAAAACAGCACGATGATGGCGGTGGTCAGGGAGCCGTACACCACACTGACCTGCGACAAGGTGGTGAAGTACCAGACCAGCACATGGCGCGTGATTTCCCACAGCAGTGCAGCGGTGACGCCACCGATCAGTGCATGCTGCAACGACAGCCGGCCCACCGGCATGATCAGATAGACCGAGGTCAGGACAAAAATTTCCCCCGCCACGCCGAGCAGATAAAACAGCACGCCGGAAAATCCATGCAGCGACCAGACATGGCCGAGGAATTCCACGCTTTCTTCACTGACCGCCTGCAAGGCACCCGAGACCAGGGTGACGATCAGCAAGCCGAAGCCCAGGCAGAGGATGTAGCAATACGGCAAAATTGCCGAGATCAGGTAATGGCGCCGGCGCACCGCTATCCGATGCGTGAAAATCACCGACATGGCGTTTTCCAGCACGGTGAATGCCAGCGAACTGAAGAAGATCATGGTCACCAGCAACAGCCATCCGACCACATCGCGATGCGCCATGAAATCGGACAGCTCGGTGATCATCGCATGGGACTGGCCCGGCACCAGCCACTCCAGGTATCGGCCGATCGCCAGCAACAGTTCGGATTCGTCAATCACATGCGACAAGGCGATGACGAAGAGGATCAGCATCGGCACGATCGACAGCAAGGCATAGTAGGCCACGGCACCTGCCAGCAGCAAACCTTGATTGGCGCGAAATGCCTTGAATACCTGCCAGGCAAAAGCGCCTGGATGGTACACGACATAATCGGTTTGACGACTGAACAATTTCATGAAACCACCTTGTTTTGCCAATGTGCCATGCTACCGCGCATGGACCAGAGTGCAATGAAACGATGGTCAATTGCTGACTGGCATCAACACGCAGCAACACTGGCCAAAGCGCTGGCAGCAGAGGTGCGGGAACGCTTGCCAGCAACCCTTGTCAGCCGCCTTTGCCTCGCAGCATAATGACATCGCATATAGCATGCCACAAAATTGCAGGCAAAAAAAAGCCGGCATGGCAGCCGGCTTTCATCGTGCAACGGGGCCCGTGCCGGACCAGCTGGTCCAGCCATGCCGGCGCTGCGCTGGAACCCTCATTGGCGCTTCTTCTCTTCCTTCTTGATCTTCTTGTCGGCCTTCTTTTCCTTCATCGTCTTCGCAGGCTCTTTTTTCACCGCTTTTTTGCTGTCCTGGGACTTGCTCATGTCTGGCTCCTTGTATGGTGGTGTGTGGCATCCCGGCGCGATGTGCAGCACCGCAGGCATTATATCTTTCAGCTGCGCTTCCTGCGCAAGCGGAACGCCGGTCTGGCCTGCGACGGCTACTGTGTGTTGCAGCAAGCAACGCCGGCCAAAAACAAATCGCCCGCGAACCGGACAGGCGCGCGGGCGATCGGCGATCCGTTCCAGGACGCAGGCTGATTGCTACTGCACGATACGCTCGCGCGCCAGCGAAATGGTCCAGGCAATTTCACGGTACACCGACAGATCGAAACCCTGACGGTATTTCAGCAGCATGTTTTCCAGGTAGGCGATGATATGGTCGTCGTGCCAAAGCGTGTTGATGGCTTTCTGGATATCGGGGAAGCCCTCCAGTCCGCGTCCGCCGGCCGAGGTTACCGCCGGCTCGTCGATCGACGGGAAGCCATCCGGGTCGGCAGCAGCCACAGGTGCATGCATTGGCGCCATGTCGAACTGCTGTGTTGCCCGCGCCATCAAGCTGCTGAATTTTTCATCTTCGCTGGTCAGGCGATACAGATCCAGCAAGTACAGCGTGGGTGCTGCCAGCAATGGTTCGCCGGGTTCGACAAAGCGCTCGAAGATTTCCATCGCCTTGCGCGGATTATGCTCCGACATCCAGGTCTCCGCTTCCTGCACCGCAGCCGATACCTCGGCTGCCAGCGGCTTGGGCTCGAATTCATCGGGATCGATCTGGGCCGGCTCGCCGTTGGAAAGGTCGACATCATAGAACGACAGCGCAGGCAACTCTGCCGGCGGGTCGTCGAACTGGAAATTCATCGGCTCCATTTCGGCAACCGGTGCCGCAGACACGGTGGTCGGGTAGGACGGCACAGCCGGCGCTTCCTCCACTGCCGGGGCGGCCGGCACTTGATAGACACGCTGAACCAGCCGCTCGATTTCCTCGGCTTCGCTGATCTGTTGCGCCGTCATTGGCGGCACTTCGAATTCTTCCGGTTCCTCGAAACGCTCGACAGGCTTGATCGCAGGCCGCACGGTTTCCTCGACCCGCACCGATGGTTCGGCAACCGGAATGTCGAAGAATGGCACGGCAATATCGACATCCGGCGCCACATTCGAGGGCTCACGCGGCACCTTCACCGGCGTGGCTTCGGTTTCGGCAATGATGTCATCCCATGACGAACGGTAGATCGACTGCTCGGAACGGCGCCGCCACAGCAGTGCACCGAGCGCGGCCAGTGCCAGCAGCAGCAAGCCGCCAAGCAGATACACCCAGGTCTGCGGCAGGGAATTGGCGGCATTGGCGCGTTCGACTTCCAGCGCCTGCTTGTCAGCCATGGCCTGCTGGCGCACGCGTTCGGTAGCTTGGCGCAGCGTCTGCACCTCGGTGAGCATGCCGCGCATCTTTGCTTCGTTTTCCTGGGCCATTGCCGACATGCGGCTCTCGGCACTCATGGCGTCGGCACCGATGGTATCGAGAGCATCGGGTGCGGCCGGGGCTGCGCTGGCCGAAGCGCCTTTGCCGGTGGCAGCGCTGCGTTTGGGCGCTGCGTCGGACAGCACATCGCTGGTGGTCAGGCGCAGGGTGGCGCGGCCAGCCGATGGTGCCGGCGTGGCAAGCGGAGCCGGTGTCACCTTGCCCGCGGCGGACTGCCCGGTCTTGTCCTGTGCAGCATTGCCACTGGCAGCCATGGCGGTGGCAGGCAGGGCTGCGCTGGCAGGCGACGGTGATTTTGGTGTTGTCTTGTGGGTTGCTGCCGCAGCGCGGCGCTCACGGTTCTCGCGGCTCTTTTCTGCGCGGGCTTCCCGCGCGGCCTTGGCAGAACGCAGCTGCTCAGGCGTCAACTCGGCGCCGCCATCGGCTTGCGCCCTGGCTGCCCGGGCTGGCATTGCCGCCGTGGGAACCGCCATGCCGTTCTTCAACGGAATGCGTAATGGTTGCGGCACGACCGGCGGCACCACAGGGGCCACGCCGCCATTAATGATCAAAGGGTCGAGCAACAGCTGGAAGCTGCGCTTGACTGCCTGTGCGCAACTCAGTTCGAGCGACACCGATACCGCAGGCTCGTCGATTTTCTGAACCGTCGTCAGATTGATCAGCGAAACACTGTCGTTATGGGTCAGGGCGATCTGCACCGGTGCCAGCAATGCGCCGTCAATGCTTTCAATGCGGGCACGCACGCAATTGGCTGCCGTGGTCAAGCGCCCATCGCCGAGCAGTGGCACTCTGGCCACGAGTGGCTGGCCGAGCGCCGACTGCAGGGTAATCGCGCCAAGACCAATTGCATGGCAATTCGCGCCTGAAACAAACAAAACAACCACACCAAACTGGCGGAAGGAACGCAATCGAACGCGATGCATTGTTTCTTTCAATAGAGGAAATTCAACATTGATGATTAGCAGCAATATATCACTGAAACCACCGCTTTTCGGTTTGCCACATAGAAGAAACAAAGCTATTTTTATGGCATCCGTGCCACACATTCACACTTTTGCAGATGAATGGTTGATAAGCATGGATGAGCGGTTCCTCAGTGCAACAAATGCAACAGTGAATGATTGACACACACTGTATTGCTTCTACATCGATATTGATCTAACTATAAAACAAGAAATATTTATACTGCAATATATCAAATTGTTGCGACACGGATACTGCTTTATTTCTCAAAAGAAATAAGAATGGTGCACTATGGAACTATTAGCGTATACTTAATCACCGGCTCCTGCATCCGTGCGGCAACGACATGGTGCGCATCGGATGACCAGAGCCGGCGCATTCAGACATTCGCGTTCTGGCACCGACCAGCGTGATACCAGTGAAGTTTGTTTGGCTGTGGCGCCGTCCCCGGGCGCCATCAGGACAGGGGAAACGCATGCTATTCAAAGAACCCAAACGCGCCACGTACTGGTGGACCACGCCAGCTGCCGTGATTTTCCTTTGCGGACTGGTGCTCAGCCTGGCGCTCTGGAAAATCACCGGCAAGTCGAATTTGTGGCTGGCTGCCGGCTTGACACTGACCATGCTGGCCACTGCCGTGATGCTGATGCTGGCCTGGGCCAGGCGCCGCGCCGTGACCATGGCCAACCAGATGACCACCTCGCTGCGCTCGGCCAAGGTGAAATGGCATTCCTTGTTTACCCAGGCACCGCTCGGCATTGTCTTACTGAGCCGCAATGGACGCATTACGGACTGCAACACCGCCTTCTGCACCATGATGAGCGCCACCCGCGAACAGATCATGGGACTGTCCCCGGAATCGGACCAGTTTCGGGCCATGGTCAAACCTTATATTGGCGAAACATTAACCAGCGACAGCGTCACCTTCGACAGCCCGCACAAACCGGAGTCCGGCGGCGAAACCAGTCACTTCCGTTATCACATGCAAGCCATCGAGCAGGATGGGGACTTTTCCATGCTGCTGACGTTTGTCGAGGATATTTCCGAACAACATTACGCCAGTGAACGCATTGCCTTCATGGCACAATACGATCACCTGACTGGCCTGGCCAACCGCGTCTTGCTCAGCGACCGCCTGAATCAGGCGATCCTGGCCGCCCGGCGCGAACAGCAACAGCTTGCAGTGCTGTTTCTCGATCTCGACAATTTCAAGAACATCAACGACTCGCTGGGGCACAACCTGGGCGATGCCATGCTGGTGCAGATTGCCCAACGCCTGGTTGGAGCGGTCCGTGGCAGCGATACCGTGGCGCGCCTGGGTGGCGACGAATTTGTCATTGTGCTGCGCGATATCGAAAGTGCGGAAGCCGCCGCAGCGGTGACTGCCAAGCTGATGGAATGCATCATTGCACCGGTACTGCTGGAGAGTCATACCTTGGCGGTCACGGGCAGCATCGGCCTGTCGCTGTTTCCGGAAAATGGCGAAGATGCCGACACCCTGATCAAGAATGCCGACGCGGCGATGTATCACGCCAAGGCCAACAGCCGGAACAATTTCCAGTTTTTCACGCCGGACATGAACCAGCGCATCGTCGAGGCTCATGAACTCGAGGTGGCCTTGCACCGCACCTTGCGTGGCGAAGAAGGCCGCTTCCTGCTGCACTACCAGCCGCAGGTTGCGATTCCAGGCAATGCCCTGATCGGCATGGAAGCACTGATCCGCTGGGAACGGCCCGGTCCCGGTCCGGATCACGACATCTTGCTGGTTGCACCCGACCGGCTCATTCCGGTGGCGGAAAGCCGTGGCCTGATTGGCGACATCGGCGAGTGGGTGCTCAATGAAGCCTGCCGGCAGAACCGTGCCTGGCAAGACATGGGCTTGCCCAAGGTACCAGTGGCAGTGAATATCTCGGTGGCCCAGTTGCGCAACAACTCCCTCATCGGCGTGGTACAGCGGGCGCTGGCGGTCAGCGGGCTGGAAGCACGCTACCTGGAACTGGAGATCACCGAATCGGCATTGGCCCACAACATCGATTTTG
>JBPBPY010000367.1:0-5938 GCA_050954505.1 Janthinobacterium lividum | reverse complement strand
GCAAACCGTATGCGCCTTTCCATGATGTGCAAGCCATGGTCGATGGCGGCGTGGCGCGCGCGCTCGGTGAACTGGCCCGCTCGCGCTGGCAATCGGCCAGCAGCGGTCGCAGCAGCGCCTCAGCCGCGCCGGCCGCGCCGGCCGGGGCAGCGGCAGAATCCACGGTCGATCTCTGGCCAGCGGACGTCGCGGTCGACCTGGCCGATATCAGGGTTGCCATTTCGCGCACCGAACCGGCCTGGGAAGGCAATGCCGGCGTGCACGAAGTGCGCCAGCTGCACCTGGACGCCATTGCCATGGCAAAGCGCCAGCTGTTTTTCGAAAACCAGTATTTCACCTCCGGTCTGCTTGCCGACGCGCTGGCGCTGCGGCTTGATGAAGAACAGGCGCCCGATGTGGTGGTGGTGTCGCCGGCGCTGCAAAGCGGCTGGCTGGAAGAGTCGACCATGGGGGTACTGCGCGCGCGTCTGCACAAGCGCCTCAAAGCGGCCGACCGCCATGACCGTTACCGTTTGCTGTGTCCGCATCTGCCGCAGCTTGATGCTGCCTGCCTGAATGTGCACAGCAAGGTGTTGGTGGCCGATGACGATCTGCTGTGCATCGGCTCGGCCAATCTGTCCTCGCGCTCCATGGCCTTCGATACCGAATGCTGCCTGGTCATCGAAGCTTCGGGCGGCGAGCCGGAACGGCGGCGCATTTCCCAGGCGATTGCCGGCATGCGCAACCGTCTGCTGGGCGAACACCTGGATGTCGCGCCGGCGCAGGTGGCGCAGGCGCTGGCCGATCGCGGCAGCCTGACGGCGGCCATCGCCAGTCTGCAAGGCGATGGGCGCACGCTGCGTGAAATCAATCCGGTCGTCAATGCCGACATCGACGCCCTGATTCCCGAACAGGCGCTGTTTGATCCGGAACGGCCGATCGAGCCGGTGCAGGTGATGGCCCAATTCGTGCCGAAGGATGCGCGCAAGCCGATGCCACGGCGCCTGCTGGCACTTGGCGGTTTTGCCTTGCTGCTGGTGCTGCTGACGGTCGCCTGGCGCTGGACGCCGTTGCGCGACTGGGCCAACCTGACGGCGCTCCTGAACTTGGCCCGCAGCCTGGAAGCATTGCCGTTTACTGGCGCAGCGGTGGTGGCCAGCTTCGTCGTCGGCGGCCTGCTGATGGTACCGGTGACCTTGATGATTGCCGTCACCGGCATGGTGTTCGGGCCGTTCTGGGGTTTGCTGTATGCGCTTTGCGGGACCATGCTCAGTGCCCTGGTCAGTTACGGGCTGGGCGCCTGGCTGGGGCGCGACACCGTGCGCAAGCTGCTCGGTCCGCGCATCAACCGGCTTTCTCGCCGGATCGCCAAGCGCGGCATCCTGGCCATGGTGGTGATCCGGGTCTTGCCGGTGGCACCATTCCTGGTCGTCAATGTGGTGGCCGGGGCGTCGCACATCCGCCTGCGCGATTTTTTGATTGGCAGCTTTCTCGGGCTGCTGCCCGGGCTGGTGCTGACGGTGACCTTCATCCATCATCTCGCCGAGGCGATTCGCAACCCCAGCGCTGGAACGGTGGCCTTGCTGATCGGCGCCGGCCTGTTGTTGATCGGCACTGCGCTGCTGCTGCAGCGCTTGCTGGACCGGCCTGCTGAGCGCCACGGGGAGTTGTCATGAAAGAGGGCCGGGGGCGGCGGCGCGGGCAGGAGCGGCTTGTGCCGGTGCCGCTTGCCGAGAAGAGCGCAGAGCACTCAGGCTACGCCAGCGAAGTGGCCCGAACCGGCAAGGCCGGGCACGCGGCAGCGCCGGGCCGGGGCGCCGCAAACAGTGCGCCCGCCCAGGCCGGCCCTGCGGCGCACGCCACCCATGCGCACCCGTGCGCCACACCCTGGCCGGTATCGATTGCAACCTATAACATCCACAGCGCCATCGGCACCGATGGCCGCTTTGACCCCCAGCGCATTGCCGGGGTGCTCAATGAACTCGATGCCGACATCGTCGCACTGCAGGAAGTGCCGCTGGGCGGTGCCGGCATGCCGGATGTGCTGGCCATGCTGGCCGAGGCCACCGGCATGGTGGGCATTGCCGGCCCCACCCATGAGCGGGAGGGCAAATGGTTTGGCAATGCGGTGTTGAGCCGGCATCCAATCCTTGCCACCCGCAACATCGATATTTCGTTCGGCAGCCGCGAACCGCGCGGCGCGCTCGATACCGACATACTTTGTCACGGCCAGCCGCTGCGCGTGATTGCCACCCATCTTGGCTTGCGTCCGGCCGAGCGCCGTGACCAGATCACCCGCCTGCTCGACGTCTTCGACACCGATACCATGCCGGTGATCCTGCTTGGCGACGTCAATGAATGGTTTGTCTGGGGCCGGCCACTCCGCTGGCTGGTCGCGCATTTCGAACCGGTGCCGGCGCCCCGTACCTTTCCGGCGCGCTGGCCATTGTTTGCGCTCGACCGCATCTGGATCAGGCCGCGCCATCGGCTGGTCCATGTCAGGGTGCACCGCTCGTTGCTGGCGCGCCTGGCATCGGACCATCTGCCGCTGCTGGCCCATATCGAAGCCTGAAGGCGGCCAGGACCCTGCGGGTGCAAGTACAATCAGCGATTATGATTGCCGCCATTCGCCGATCAATATCCCGCAAGCTCATGCTGGTGGTGCTGGCCACCACATTTGCTGCCTTGCTGGTGTCGGCCATTGCCATGCTGGTCTACGACATTCGCACCTACCAGAGCTCCTGGGTCGCCGACCTCAAGGCGCAAGCCGATCTGGTCGGGCGCGGCAGCGCCGCTGCACTGAACTTCGACGACCGCAAGGCCGGCACCGAAAACCTCGACCTCCTCAAGGTGCGTCCGGCAATCCTGGCGGCAGCGCTGTACCGCAGCGATGGGCGTCTTTTCGCCTTCTACCTCGGCGACGAGGCTGCCGGCGGCTTGAACAGGGCGGAGCGCCTGGCAAGTTTTCCCTCCGGGCCGCAAGCCGGCGGTTACCGGATCGATGGCAACCGCATCGAAGTCTTCCATCGGATCGTCGAAAACCAGGAAGTCATCGGCACGGTGTATATCCGGGCCCGCTACGAACTGCTCGAGCGTCTCGCCAGCTATGCCACCATCCTCGCCACCGTCATGCTGGTCAGCCTGGTGATTGCCGCCATGATCTCGACCTGGCTGCAGGCGGCATTCATCAAGCCGATCCTGGCCGTCACCGCCGTGGCGCGCAATGTCATGCAACATCGCGATTTTTCGCTCAGGGTGCCCAAGGCCACCGACGATGAAATCGGCGTGCTGGTCGATGCCTTCAACGACATGCTCAATGAAGTCGGTCACCGCGCAGCCGACCTCGAGCATGCCAATGAGGTGCTGGAACATGAAATGATGGAACGGCGTGCCGCCGAACAGGCGTTGCGCATCGCCGACCGGCGCAAGGACGAATTCCTGGCAACGCTGGCCCACGAATTGCGCAATCCGCTGGCGCCGCTGCTCAACGGCCTGGCAATCCTGCGCCGCGCCGAGGGCAAGCCGGCGCTCGCCCTGCAGGCGCGCGAGGTCATGGAGCGGCAGCTGCGCCAGATGGTGCGCCTGGTCGACGACCTGCTCGATGTCTCGCGCATTACCACCGGCAAGCTGGCAATCAAGCATGAACACATCGCCTTGCAGCCAACGGTGCAAAGCGCTGTCGAGGCGACCGCGCCGCTGATGGAGCAATGCCGCCATCACCTGCAGGTCGACATGCCGTCGGCTGCCGTCTTCCTCGAAGGCGATGCCCTGCGTTTGTCGCAGGTGTTTGCCAATCCGCTCAACAATGCCGCCAAATACACGCCTGCCGGTGGCCACATCGTGTTTGCCGCAGAAATCACTGCGGTGGAGGTTCTGGTGGTGGTGCGCGACAACGGGATCGGCATCGCACCGGCGGTGCTGCCCGAGATTTTCAATATGTTTACCCAAGCCGATTATTCACTCGAGCGCATCAATGCCGGCCTTGGCGTGGGCCTGTCGCTGGTGCGCAAGCTCGTCGAACTGCATGGCGGCAGCATTCACGCACAGAGTGATGGCCTCGGTCAAGGCAGCGCATTCACCGTCCGCCTGCCTCTGGCAGACAAGCAAAGCGCCGATACGGCCGCTGCGCTGCACACTGTGACAGCCGGCGCTCCGCTTCACCATCGCATCCTGCTGGCCGATGACAATGCCGACTTCGCCAACAACATGGCAACGCTGTTGCGTTCGCTTGGACATGCGGTGCTGGTCACCCACGACGGCAAGCAAGCCCTGGCTGCTGCCCCGGCATTTGCTCCCGACTTTGCATTTCTCGACATTGGCTTGCCCGGTTTGAATGGCTATGCGCTCGCGCGTGGCTTGCGTGCCTTGCCGCAAACCCGTGACTGCGTGCTCATTGCGGTCACCGGTTGGGGCCAGGAGCGCGACAAGGCCCTGGCGCAGGAAGCCGGTTTCGATCATCACCTGGTCAAACCGGTGGAACCGCAGACCATCGAGGACATGTTTCACCGGCAGTGGCGCCGGCCGGGCGGCTGATTGGCAAGCACTATTGGGCAGACCCCTGGCGCAGGGTACTGCGCTGGTCGAACAGGAATTTCAGCAAACCCATTCCCACGAGGACCACCCCGGCAATGGCAATGGCAACCCAGCCACCTTGTTCCAGGATGCCGCTTGCCATGGCTGCGCCGGCCGAACCGCCAATGAAGGCGCCTGCGACATAGATGCTGTTGAGGCGGCTGCGGCTGGCATTGTCGAGTCCATAGATTTCACGCTGGCCGATGACCATGCTGGTTTGTACCGACAGATCCAGCACCACGGCGGTGATACCCAGGCCGATCACGCCCAGGGAGGGCCATAGCAGGGACGGCAGGAAACTCAGCACGGCCATGATCATGGCCACCAGGGTCCCCAGGCGGCTGTGTCCGGCATCGGCCAGCCGCCCGACCTGGGGTGCAAAAAAGATGCCGGCCGCGCCCAGCACGCCGAACAGCGCAATCTGGGATTGCGAATAGCCGTAGTGGCGCGCCAGTTCCACTGGCACTGCGGTCCAGAACAGGATCATGGTGCCGAACATCATGGCCTGGTAAAAGGTACGCTGGCGCAGCAGGGCAAAACGCCTGAGCAGCGTGACCAGCGATACCAGCAGCTGGCCATAGGTGGAGGTGTGACCAGGGTGGCGTCTGGGCATGACCAAGCCCAGCAAGACCACAATCGCGATCATCAGGACGCTGGCAAAGCCGAACACCGCGCGCCAGCCGAAATGGTCGGCGATCAGACTGGCAATTGGCCGTGACAGCAGAATGCCGAACAACAGCCCGCTCATCACGGTGCCGACGACCCGGCCGCGGCTGGCGTTGTCGGCCATGGTGGCGGCAATCGGAATGATCATCTGCACCGACACCGAACTGAATCCGATCAGCATGCACAGGACCAGGAACGGGTAGGGCGCATGGGTGGTGGCAGCGCCGGCCAGGCAGATGATGGACAACAGCAGCGTGGTGATCATCAGCCGGCGATTTTCCAGCAGGTCGCCAAGCGGTACCAGGAAGATCAAACCGACGCCATAGCCAACCTGGGTCAGTGACACGATCAGGCTGGCCAGATGATTCGACAGGCCGATGTCGGGCGCGATCAGGGCAATCAGGGGCTGGGCGTAATAGATGTTGGCAACGATGGCGCCACAACAGAACGCAAACATCATGATCAAGCCGGTCGTCAGCTTTGGCAGCGCCGCACCCTGTGTGCCGGCCTCCACCTGGGTGACAGCGGTGTCGTCGGATGCGCCGGAATCGACCGGAGGATGAGCGGGACTGCGGTTCATGATGGTTTCTTGAGGAGTGTTGAGGACTGCATTGTGGCGAAGGCGTATACTTCACCATCGTTTGAATTTGACTCGGGTTGCGGAACATCAAGTCCGCCCCCCTGTGACAATGCATTATAGCAATGCCAAGATGGTGGCGTT
>JBPBPY010000196.1:0-6005 GCA_050954505.1 Janthinobacterium lividum | reverse complement strand
CTTGATGAAAGCGCTTATCATGACCACCCTGGGCCAACGGTTGCGCAGCCATTTCAGTTCCATCCTGCTGCTGTTCATTGGCGTGCTGCTGCCGCTGATGGTCTTTGGCAGCCTGGCTGAAGAAGTGCTGGAAAAGGAAGCCTTTCCCATTGATCGCACCATCTTGCTGTTCATGCACGGCCATGCCAGCAGTGTTCATCAACAGGTCATGGTGTTCTTCACCCGTGCCGGTTCAGCCCTGGCGCTGGTGCCTTTCAATACCGTAATCTTCATTTTCCTCTGGCGCCGGCGCCGGCATAATGCCGCGACCTTCTGGGCACTGGCAACCGTTGGTGCGGCCGGACTGAACTGGCTGGCAAAAAATGCCTTCATGCGTGTGCGCCCGGACTTGTGGATTTCAAGCCTGCCGGAGACCACCTACAGTTTCCCCAGCGGCCATGCCATGCAAAGCGCGGCAGTGGTGACGGCGCTGATCATGCTGGCCTGGCCAACCCGCTGGCGTCTGCCGATGCTGGTGGCCGGGCTGGTGTTCATGGTCCTGGTAGGGACTTCCCGTGTGTACCTGGGGGTGCATTTTCCATCCGACATCCTGGCAGGATGGGCAGCTTCGCTGGCGTGGGTGACGGGATTGAGCCTGGTTTTTCGCCGCCGGTTTTCCAAGCCATTTGATTATCTGGCCAAAGCTGAATGGTCGAAATGAGCGACAATTTGAAACTGCTCATGTGTCGATTGCCCAGGGAATTCGTTCCGGGGCCGACGCATTTCGCCAACGCTGTTACTGGAAACAGGCATATGTCCAGACCGCCCCGAACAAAGGCGTGCCATTGACCACGGGGGTGGCGAAGTCGGCGACAGTGGTGGAATGTACAGTGGCGGCTGTTTTGCCATTCGGCGAAGCCGCCGATGTGGTCAGGACATGCGATTGATTGAATGGCGCAGCCACCGTGTCGACAGACACAGCCGGTCCGAATTTTGCCATCCCCATTGCATTCCAGATCAGGGTGAGATAAGCGTAGGGCACCACCAGGTCGGAGGTATGGGTAAAACCGATCTGTTGCGTTGCCGGTGTGAGATTCGGGTAAGCCTCCCAGCTTGCCGGACCATTGCTGGCCGTATCCCAATCAGCCGGTGAATCGAAATAGCAGGTGCGGTTCATGGCATACAGCTTGGCCATGGCGCCGGCATGGCCGCCGCCTTGTGAATGGCCGCCGACGTTGATCTTGCTCCAGTTGACTGTACCGTCTGCGAGCAGATACTGGCCCCAGCCCTGTTTGGGAAAATTCGCCTGTAGATAGGCCAGCGTTTTGGTCAGCCGTGGAACAATCGCATCATGAACGCCGACATTGACCTGCGCACTGGTTCTCACCCCGGTAATGACTTCGCGGCGCGCGTTCCAGAAACACTTGTCGACCGCAGCTGCATCACTGCAAGCTACGCCAATCGCATCTTCACCGGCGTAGTTCAGTCCCAATGTGTGCAAGCCTTTTGCAGCGCCGCTGTTCAAGATCAATTGATAGTCGGTGGGATGGCCTCCGGTACCCGCAAGGAAAACGAATAACAGGCCCCTTGCCGCAACAGCAGGTGATGGATTGATTGCAATATGGGTTTCAAATGCCTGGGTCGCCGCCGGATCGATGGTTTTGGGCAGCAAATTTTTATTGACCAAGGACTTTGGCGCCACGACCTGCGCTGCGCTGGCGCTGAGCTGTGACTCTGCAGCAAAACTGGACTGCGCTGCGACGGTTGCGCTTTGCTGGTCCGCTGAGGCTGAACTGCCTCCACCACAGGATGCAACGCCAATTGAGGTAATGAAGACTGCTGCAATGACTTTCAATGACATGTTCATTTAAGGTGCTGGAATGTGGGAAAGATCAAAGCAGGTATGTTTGCGTCAAGAATGGTCGCTGATCTGAATCGTGCCATGTTACCGGCAAAGGACAACAGTTATGAGCAAGCTAAGCGAAGTTGAACAATGTTCAGATGTCGACAAGAAAACTAGCGTCTCGTCATCTTGGCAAGCATGCGCTGCCCTCGACTCGGCTTGTCAAGCTCGTCAAGCATTTGCTTCATGGCTGGCGCGTCGAGTTGATGCCATGCCTGCTTCTGTCCGACTGGCGTGCCGCGAACCATCTTCTTGTCCAACGACTCGCGATGCGATTCAAACGCGCGGATGGTCTGCTCCCTTTGCGCCGCATTCATCGGGTTCCAGAATGGCGATTTGTCGAGGACATAATAAGTGAGTTGATTGTTGTTGATACCAAGCGCCTGGCCGTTCAAGCGCCATTTCTCCAGGGTTGCCGCATCCCCTTCGAGCAGCAAGGAAATGGAATCTTTCGGTGCATTGTCGAGCATCGTTTGCGCCAATGCAATTGGTACCGGGTCCCTCGTGCCAAGCAGCAGTGCCAAGGGCATGTCCGATACCCGCAAGTGTTTGCGTGAGACGGGGTTCCAGGATTTTTCCAGCATGTCGGCCCATAGATCCGGCTTGTTCAGGATGACGTCTTGCAGCGTTGGCGGGGTGGTTCGCAATGCAATCTCCGTTTGGACCATGTCGGTTTCGCTCATGTTTTCCCATGGACCGTTGGCCTGAAACAACCATTCCGAAACGCGCGGATTGTCTGACCTGGACAGCTCGTTGGTCAAAATGCGCTGCGCGTCGCTCATGGCTGGCCAGCCGCCACCCGGACGCAAGGCCCAGGCTGTCTTCGCTGCATTGCCGCTTTCAACCATTGCGGATGCACGCAACTTCAAACCATTTAATGAATACCAAGGGCTCTCCGGCTGCTCAATGAACCGGGTCAGATGTACATCGCCTTTTTCGTAGGCATGAAGGTCCTTCAGAAACTCGCCGGTTCCCGCATGGCTCAATCGGTTCTTCTCGGGTACCCTGTCCCAGGAATTCATGAAAGTCAGCAAGGTCTGGTGTGCCCGGACCAATTCCTCTGGAGAAAAGTTGATTTCCGAATCGGCATTCTTCATCCGGGCAAATCGCGACTGCTGAAGCGCAATTGCCAGTTCCGGCAACCACCGTCCCTCGGACAATGCGTTGCCACAGTTGCGCACGAAATCGTAATGCAGAGAAGCAAGTTGAAAACCTTTGCTGATATGCACAGGCTTCTGATGATCCGGAGCGAATGCCAGGCGACCCTCCTCGACTAGCGCTCGCAGACGATCAACGATCGTCTGTACACTTGCAGTCATCGGAACAGCCGACGCGTCCTGCATGTCCAGCTGGACCTCCAAGCCATTCTTGCCTGACGCTTCAAGTTTGCCGAGTTGAGCCAGCAAGTCCAACTCGATGCGCTTAAACCCCGGAAACAAGATCTCCATTGCATTGTTTTGCAAACGATCATGCATCGAATGATTGACCAGTGCCAGCTTGAACGCTGCCATTCCCGCATGTTGCATCGTTTTCCTGAGCAGCTCCTCAGGCAGATCTTCAAGTTGCAATTCTTGTCCAGGGACAGGCATAGCGGCGGCAGGAGACACCGTGCGGTCAATCAAGGCGTTGCGAGCGGGTAACTGAGCGTCGAGATTCAATCGGCTGCGGCTATTGTCGCGCACAGCAACGGTTTTCCTGGCCGCGTTCTGACCTTGAAGGTTGGCCATTCCCGAAGGATGTGGACCTTGGGGAACAGGGGCCCGTACAGGTGGCGGCGCCACAGCGGCAGTGTCAGTGGGAACAAACCCCGGGAGAACTGCATTGATAATGGACCGTGCCATGGATGCCTGCTCATCTGACAATGATGTCCATTTGCAGGAACGACCTGGACAATGAAGGTCACAATGCAACTGGCAATCTGGTTGCATTTCCTGCGTTCGTTGGTGGCATAACCAATGACGAAAGTTCCATGGGATGTTTCGGCTCTTCGAACGTGCTTGCCGCCGCCTTGTCTGGGAATTTGTTGCAAGCGGCGATACACCGTTGCAGCGTCTGCACGAAATGCCGCTTTTGCTAGAGCGTGAGGATGTTGAAGATCCACCCGGTCATGTTGCGTTCGACCGGGTCGTGAGCTTCGAGAACGGTTTTTGTTCGACCGTGGTCCATCTGCCGCTCACGTCGACGGCAAAATTCCCGATCAGCGCGGCAGTTGATTCGCCCGCAATCGATTGGCGTGGAACTTTCCTTGAATTTTTACTACACAGTTGAACATCGTCAAAATCCAATCAACCCTCGAATTCCAATCCTGCTGATAGAGGAATTCTCGAAGGAGCCAAAACGCATGCCCAGTCAAATTCCCTCATCAAACAACGTTTCAGCGGCCTCGTCCGGAGAAGCACATGGTACACCGCCGGACCTGCAGACAGTTTTTGTCAGCCGAGCGCTGACGCCCGCCGATGCGCAGGGATTGTTGCAGCGTATTTTGGCGGATCGGGAGATGCGTTCGGCACGACCGGAGGTGGTGGCGGCAACAGCATGGAAGTTTGTAAACATCAGCGGCGTGCGCGCGTTGCAACAGCATGAAATCAACGAGGCCGTGGACGGGCGCAGCCAAATCGATATTTTCCAGGATTATGGTCGCACCAACCAGGGCAGGGTGATGGCGCGTTTGTCCATCAATCGATTACGCAGCCAGGAAATGTTGACCACGGTGCTGGACTTGGCAACTTATACCAGACTGTACAACCTGCACCATGAGCGCGGCGCGAATCAACTGGGCGTGCCAGTCAGGATGTCGGCAGGGCTTGGTGAATGAACCGCCTCAGGCGTGCAGTGAATCCAATATCGAGCGGTTGGCTTGATCACGTGCTGTGAGCCATCGGAAGGCATTTCCTCCAGGTGTTCCTTTTCGGTGTTTCCGTCTTTATCCGATGGAGTTCACAGACGCAATTGTCCAACAACTTGCTGGACAATTGCCGCGGGCCATGACGTTTTGCTTTCAACTTAGCTAAGCGCACCCAAAGATCGACTCTGGTTTGCGCACAACACGTTTGAACAGGGGTGGTCACGAAGCGTGTTATGGCATCAAACTGCGACGGGTCTTCAACAACGCTTAGGCCAAGCCGTAACAAATTTCGAGATCGGCTGCCAAGAGCCGATTCTGAACTGACCAAAGAAACCTTGAAAGATCTGTGCTTGTTCGATGTTCTCGGCGTGGAGAACGATGCCTTGGAGCCATGCGTTGAAAATGCCATCACCCATCATGGAGAAACGATCATCGGGTACCGGAACTTCTGGTTCAGCTGGGTTGGATCCCGAAGTGCGCCAACGCTACCCTTTTGACACAGGAATGCAGCAATGCTGCATCCATCGTTTTAATCTGTGTCCTTCGGAGTCTCTACAATCGGCTGCAAAGTCGTTGACGATGAAATCGGCGGTAGTGTCAGCTTCAGGCTGCGGCGTGGCTGGCGCATGCGAAATGATGCCAGTTCCACCCTGGTGCGCATCGTCAGCGGCGATTGCAGCTCTTCTTCTTCGGGTTCTTCGAACAATACCGGCTCGGAAAAGAAGGTCGCATCCGCCGCCGAAGGCATGACTGGCAAAGTTGTCGCACTGCTGGCTCGACGCACAAATTCCTGCAGCCAGGAAGGCGTACTGGCAAGCGAGGAAATGCTCTCGCCAAAGGCGCGCTGCCCGGTACGCTCGCCGCTTTCCAAACCGGTATCGGGGTTTGCATCGGGTCCTGCAGCGGCAAGTGCTGCCGGGGCAATCGGCGACCGATCCCGCGCTGGCGGTGCCCAGGTTGCGCTCTTCGATGTGGGCGATACGCCTGCGCTGGCGCTGGAAGAGCGGCGCCGGGATTCACCCTCGACGAAATCGGCGAATTTCCCATGCAGACTGGCAGAGGCGCGCTTGGCGTCCCATGAAATGGTCTTGCCGCTGCCGCTCTGGTATAGCGGCCTTCCTTGGGCATCCGTTTGCCTCTGATCCGGGAACAGCGGTTTGCTGCCGGCCTGGTTGCCGTACACCCGGTTCACTGTGGTGAGGAAATTTTCCTGCTGCAAGGTGTAGTCGACCGCCTGGGTTTTTTCCCAGCTGTCCGACAGCAGCGGTTCACGCCCAT